>JANXQR010000603.1 GCA_025353435.1 Acidobacteriota bacterium
GTCGAGCACCACAGTTCGCCTGTTATCGGATTGATGGCCTCGCCCACGCAGTTGCGAATCCCCGATGCGTACACCTTCACAAACTTCCCGTCCGGCGTAAATTGCAGTACGTCGGCCCGGTGCAATTCCTCGGGATGCGTATCCGGATCATCAATATTCGAGTGCGACCCTACCGACGCAAAAAGCTTGCTGCCGTCCTTTGAGAAAACCAGGTCGCGCGTCCAGTGGCCGCCGCCTCGAAGACGGCCGCCGCCGGGCAACTCCGCCAGCCTTTCCACTGGCCCACTTGCTTTCAAATCGCCGTTCTTGTACGGGAAGCGGATAATCTCGTCCGTGTCGCCCACGTAGACATACTTCGGATTCGGGCCGCTCGGATAAAACGCAATCCCGAACGGCTGGTGAAGCCCATCGGCAAACAGCGATACCTGCTGCGCCTTGCCGTCCGCCGTAGTGCCGCGAAGCACTTTGATCTTGCCCGTCTCGCTCTCAGCCAGAAAGATGTCGCCATTGGGCGCAGTGCGGATCTCGCGCGGATTGTCGAAATCCGTCGCGTAGAGTTCCACCTTGAAGCCCTTGGGCGCTTTTGGCCACGCGTCTGCGGGGCGCGGAACCATCCGCGCCCCGTTATCGACAGACTCATCCGGAGCTGGCGCGGGAAGATCAGCGGCCGTCAGATGCCTCCGGACTCCCGGCGATTCATGCGCCGCGTCCGTAAAGGCTTCCTTCCCGGTTAAAACTCCTTTTGGTTCCTGAGCGAATACAGTAGCAATCAAAAAACAAGCTGCGGTTACAACCGCTATCCTTACAACTTCTTTCATTTGTACCTCGAACGGGGGTGCCGAGGTTTGGCTACCAGAATGGTCGCCGGCGAGTTATCAACACCTCCACCAATTAATGGATGCATAATACCGGCACGGTGTCACGGCTGGAAAGACTACAAATTTAATCACATGAAAATAATCGGGTTTGAGCACCCCGCCGATTAATGCGTTTTCGGATTTACCGTAGACTCGCGTGCCCCATCCATTCCGCGTTTTCTAGCGGAATGGGTGGGATACCAACAGAGTTCGGGTCCAAAGAATTCTGGAAAATGCACTAATGCGCCGGAAGCGGCTCCGCCCCCGCTTCACCCGCTTGATTGGCGCCCGCAGCCAGCCCCGCAAACAGCGATCCTTGTATGGTCGCCTTCACCGTCACTCGATTGTGATTCTGCGTCACCTCGGCGGTCTTCAGCAGTTCCTTCAGTCCCCGGTTCGCGGCATTCTCGCCCAGGGGAGCCGTAAATCCCCTGGCCAGCAAAATCAGTGCGTCCAGCGAGCCCGCCTGACTCCTTGCCGCGTCATCCGAGGGCGCAATCTCCTCCACGCGCAACCGCAGCGCACCAACCAGCGGCAGCTCCGGCGCTACGCTCGCCACAATCGTCGAATCGGCCTGGATCGGCAGCTGAAATCCCAGAATCGAAATCGCCCCGCTCTCGTTGAACGGCAGCCCGATCTGCCCCACGCCCCACGCCAGCGATAGCAGTGGCACTTCGTGGAAATGTTCCGACAGCAGCGTCGACCCCGAAAAGGGCAGAGCCGCTGTCCGGTGCCGGTCAAGCATGGAGTGAATTTTCTCCGCCGTGGGAAAATTCGACGCCGCCACCATGTCGTAGCCAATCTGCGTTACCCTGACGGTCCGATCCTCTGATGGAATCGAGTAAACGACATGGCCGTCATAGTTTTCACGGCTCGTCGCGTGCCCCTCAAGCCATGCGTTCAAGCGCGGGCCGGTCAGCTTGCCCACCAGCACCATCGAATAAGCCACCGCGCCGTTCGGGCCCTTGGGGTCTTCCATGCGATGCAGGGCAATCGCCGCCTGGTCCAGGTCGCGCTCCCAGTCAATGCCCGTCGCATCCACAAACTGCTGATACTCCGGCACCCGCTCCGGCGCCTTCAATTGCTTGCGTATGTCCTTGCGAAAGATCACCCGCACCGGCTTCAAGTTGACGTAAAGTATGCCGTCAGACTCGGGCAGCAGCCGCGCAGCTTCCGGCGGCGCCTTCGAGCGCAAAAATACCGCCACGGCCAAAAGAACCAGGACCGCGGCCACCACCAAAAGCGTTCTGCGCGTGCGTCTGTTCATCGCGAGCCGTTAGAAACAACCCTACCATTTCGCAGCATAGAGGA
>JANXQR010000618.1 GCA_025353435.1 Acidobacteriota bacterium
CGGCCATTTCCGCGCCAACGCCCGAGTGAGACGGCAAGAAGTGCGATTGTAAAAAGCGAGGCAACGGCTCCGCGGTAGCGGGGTAATCTGAGACAATTTGGAATCGTTACCACTTCTGGTTGCCGCCGGCACCAAGTGGCCTACACCGCGCATGGATGCCGTAAGATTCTCCGCGAAAGGATTCCGTCATGACCAAACACCCCAAAACATTGTTGAACTCACTTTTCATCTGCTGTATTGGACTATTTGCCGTGGGAGCCGCGCTGTGCACCGCGCCCGCTGGGGCGCAGACCGCCGTTGAAGCGGCCAAGGTGGCTGCGGAGATTGACCGGGTCGCGGCGAATCTGCCAGCCGAGTCGAGGGCGGTGATTACGCGCCTCACGCTGCTGGGTGAGCTACCGAGCGGCGCATGGAAGACGCACTCCGGCGACCTGGCCCATGGCGAGACGACCGGTCTGGACGAGTCGGGCTGGGAGACGATGAATATTCCCGGCAAGGCGCCGAACGACGCGGTCTGGTTCCGGCAGAGCTACACGATACCTGAGACGCTGGGCGGATACGACCTGACAGGCGCGCGCATCTGGTTCCAATTCCACTCGGAAGCCAACGGGCCGATGCCGGAGATTCTCTACTTCAATGGACGCCGCGTGGCGCTTGGTGACGACCTGGAACCCGTGGTGCTGTTTGACAGCGCCAAGCCCGGTGACAAGGTTACGGTTGCGGTGAAGCTTCTGCACACTGTGGATACAAAGCAAATTCGTGGCGCGACGCTGAATATTGACTTTCCCGAGAGCCGGCCGAATCCGGAAGACCTGCGAGAGGAGTTCCTGTCGGCGGCCGTTCTTGTTCCGTCGCTGGCAAAAGGCAGCGAGACCAGCAGCATGACCACGCTGAACGACGCGATTCGCGCCGTCGACCTGAAGGCGCTGGATGCCAAGGATCAGAACGGGTTTGATGCCAGCCTAAAGGCGGCGCACGCCAAGCTTGAAGTCCTGGTGCCGCTGGTGCAGACCGCAACGTGGCATCTGACGGGCAACTCGCATATTGACGCGGCATGGCTGTGGCCGTGGACCGAAACCGTGGATGCGGTGAAGCGCACTTTCGGGACCGCACTGCAACTCATGTACGAGTACCCAGCGTACACCTACACGCAGAGTGCGGCGGCTTACAACTCGTGGATGGCGGACAAATATCCCGACCTCAATTCGGATATCAAGAAGCGCATTGGAGAAGGGCGCTGGGAGATTGTGGGCGGCATGTGGGTTGAGCCTGACTTGAATATGCCGGACGGCGAGAGCCTGGTGCGGCAACTGCTTGTGGGCAAGCGCTGGTACAAGGATGCGTACGGAGTTGACGTGCGGATCGGATGGAATCCCGATTCGTTCGGCTACACGTGGCAGCTTCCGCAGATCTACAAGAAGAGCGGCGTCGATTATTTCGTGACGCAGAAGATGACGTGGAACGACACCAATCAACTGCCGTTCAAACTTTTCTGGTGGGAGTCGCCGGATGGGTCGAAGGTGCTGGCATATTTCCCGCATGATTACGCGAACAACAATCTGAGCCCGATGCGTTTGTCCGCCGACACAGCACAAGCGCGGGAGCGGGCGACGGGCACAACAGAGTTCATGGACCTGTACGGGATTGGCGATCACGGCGGCGGACCAACGCGCGCGGTGCTGGATCAGGGGATGCATTGGGCCAGCCCATCGAATCCACAGAAGGTGATGCCCAAGATTGAGTTCGGGCTGGCGCAGACGTATTTCACCAGCGTGGAGAAACAGATTGCGCCGGAGAGCCGCGAGTGGAACTACCAGTCGATGGCCAAAGGCTATGAGCCGCCGCCGGCTGTCGAGGGCAAGGTGTCGATTCCGACGTGGAAGAGTGAGATGTACTTCGAGTATCACCGCGGGGTGATGACCACGCAGGCGGACCACAAAAAGAACATGCGCGACAGCGAAGAGCAGGTGCTGAACGCGGAGAAGTTTTCCTCGATTGCCTGGCTGTATGGCTCGAAATATCCTGGCGCGGAGTTGACCGAGGATTGGAAAAAGGTGCTGTTCAACCAGTTCCATGATCTGGCCGCGGGCTCGGGTATCGGGATCATCTACAAGGACGCGCAGAAGGACTACGACGTGGTGCGCTGGTCGACGAATGAGATTTCGGCTGGGGCGATGCAGACGGTAGATGAGCTCGTGAACACGGCGGGAAGCGGCATTCCTGTTGTGGTTCATAACCCGATGGGCTGGGAGCGCTCGGGCGAAGTCACGGTTCATTTGCAGGGCGCCAAGAGCGGCGTGAGCGCCACGGGCGCGCAGGTGGTGGAAGCCAAGACCGACGAGAAGACGGGCGTCTCCGATGTGCGGCTTCATGTGATGAAAGTGCCGGCGCTGGGTTACAAGGTGGTGTGGATCGGCGGCAAGGCAGCGGCGCAAAAGGGCGCCAGCGACGTGGACGCGAAGGAAAGCGGCAGCGGCATCACGCTCGATAATCCGACGCTACGGTTGACGGTGGATAAGGCAACCGGCTGCATCACGAGCCTATACCAGAAGAAGACCGGATTCGAGACGCTGGCCTTGGGCGGATGTGGAAATCAGCTGCAGTTTTTCAAAGACACACCGAAGGACTACGACGCGTGGAATATTGATCCGGGCACGCTGGACGTGCCGCCGATGACCATTGAACATGCCGATTCAGTGGAGTTGGTAAAGACCGCGGAGCCGGGGATCCGTGTCACAAGGCACTGGCAGGGTTCGAAGTTCGTGGAGACGTTCAGCCTTTCAGCCGAAGGCGACACGGTTGACATCGATAACGAATTCGACTGGCACGAGACACACGTGCTGCTGAAGGCGGCATTTCCGCTGGCGGCCTCAGGGCCATTCGCCACGTACGAAATTCCCTATGGCACGATCGACCGCGCGACGACGCGCAACAACTCGTGGGAGAAGGCACAGTTCGAAGTGCCGGCCATGCGCTGGGCAGACCTTGGCGACAGCAACCACGGACTGAGCGTGATCAACACTTCGAAGTATGGGTACGACGCCGCGGGCAATGTGCTGCGACTCACGCTGCTGCGCTCGCCCACATGGCCTGACCCCGAGGCAGACCGCGGGCATCATCATTTCCACTACGCACTCTACCCACATGCGGGCACTTGGAAAGAAGCGATGACGGTGCGTCGCGGGTGGGAATATAACTATCCGCTCGCGGCTGCGGTAACGACAGCGCATGCAGGGGCGCTGCCGGCAGAGCACTCCTTTGCGTCGGTCACCCCGGAGAATGTGGTGCTGACGGCGGTGAAGAAGGCCGAAGATGCGAAGGGCCTGATCATGAGAGTGTACGAGTGGGCCGGCAAGGATGCGACCGTCGAGTTTCACGTTCCTCCGGGAGCGAAAGGCGCGACGGTCACAAACCTGATGGAGACACCGGAAGGCGCGGCGCTCGCAGTGAGCGGCGATGTGGTGAAGGCGCCGATCAAGCCATACGAGATTCTCACCATTCGCGTGGACTATCCCGAGGGCGGTCCGAAGGAATAAGTCACGCGACTAAATTCGATGAATGAAAATGGCGGGGCTTCGGCTCCGCCTTTTTTCTTGGTTACCTCGACTCGACGGCGAGCAAGCAGTCATTCGGTTCATTTGAGGTGAATTGAAGTTAGGATCATGGCCACTATCTATCCTGATGGGAGTTAAATGCCGTCGACCGCCAAAGTACCGCAAAAGGTCCTGTTTATAGCTGTTTCATGCGACCGATAGGGTACCACTTAGGCGAAGGATTAGTTGCTTTAGAGCACAAAAGGGCCGTGATCGGTGTCACATATTTCGTTCCCCAACTACACCAATATTAATCGGGATTCCAATTTTCCAAAAAATCAACAATTGATTGGTGATTTATGAAAGAGCTCAAGTCTCCTCTTCCTGCGTCTATCGCTGTTCTGTCTTTGTTGCTGGTTCTCTCGGGTTGCGGCGGAGGGGCGCGCAATGCAACCTCAACGCCAGCTGACGTTGCGCGTCCCAGCGTAAACATTTCCATCACTCCAACTGCCGTGCTTCCAGGCCAGAACGCCACACTCACGTGGTCGAGCAGCGGAGCGGCATCGTGCGTTGGCCTCGGTTCGTGGACAGGCTTGCAGCCGATGTCCGGATCGACCAACGTGATTTTGCAGGGAACTGCTACGCAGACTTACAACCTGGAGTGCACCGGAGCTGGCGGCACGGGGGGACAATCCGTCACCCTGGCCCTTTCGCAAGCGGAAGGTGCATGCACAAAAGCGCAGGTGGTTCGAGCCACGCACGGCATGCAATCGCGGGCACTCGCTGCAGCCAGGCGTGCGGTGGCGACCGGTACTTCAGGGCAAAAGCGCCCGAGCCGACCGTAGTCGATTTCACCTGTTGTTTTCGCGCTTCTCGGGGCGCTCCTAACTTCCCACATTTTGATAGAGGATTTCATGTCGACACGTAGAGAGTTTCTCAAGACGACGATAGTAGCCGGAACCGCGGTGGCCTTGTTCCGCCTGGGTGAGAGAGTGGTCTGGGCATATTCGCAGAGCCCGCAACTGCGCAAGTTTGTAGCGCCGCTACCCGGGCTGGGACCGAATGGCATCCCAATCGCCAGTGCGACCACCAACAGCGCCTATCCCGGCGCCGACGTTTACCAGTTGGCAGTGCAACAGTACGAGCAGCAAATGCACCCCGATCTTCCCAACCCGACACGGCTGTGGGGATACGTGGATCTGACCACCAACAAGCAAGCCTACCTGGGACCGGTGATCGTTTCGCAGAGGGGCAAGCCAGTTGTGATCCGCTTGCAAAACAAGCTGCCAACGACACACATTTTGCCGGTCGATACGAGCCTTGATGGAGCTGACCCTACATTCGCGCAGAACCGGACGACCGTGCATCTTCATGGTGGCTTGGTGCCGTGGACTTCCGATGGCGGACCATTTTCGTGGTTTACGCCGTCGGGAATTGTGGGCGCGACGGACCGATCCGCCGGGGAGTGCTTCTTGAATGGCGTTGCCGGATCGCCGGGCACCGCTGACTACTACTATCCGAATAACCAGAGCGCGCGGTTGGTGTGGTATCACGACCACGCGATGGGAATTACGCGCCTGAACGCATACGCCGGGGTGGCCGCCGGGTATCTCATGACAGACCCGGTGACCGATGCTTTGACTACAGGCAGCAGCCCAGTGATTCCACCGCTCGCGTACACACTTCCGCTGGTGATCCAGGACAAAGGATTCAAGACCACTGCCGACCAATGGGGACGGGCGGGCGATCTCTACTATCCGTATGTTTACGAGAATCAGGGTCCGACAGCGCGGTGGGATCTAGGCAATCCGTCGGACGGCTTTCCGTCGTCAGCGCCGCCGCTCCCCAGTCCTTCGTGCGTGCCTGAAGCCTTCTTTGACACGCCGGTAATCAATGGCATGGCGTACCCGTACGCCGAGTTGCAACCGCGCCGGTATCGCTTCATGGCGCTTAACGGTTCACAAGCCCGGTTCTACAACCTGCAGCTCTACTACGAGTCCACGCTTAACCCCGGAGAGCCGGACTTCAGCCACCCCGGTCCGGCATTCATTCAAATCGGGTCGGAAGGCGGCGTGCTGCCCCAGCCGGTAGTCCTGAACGATCCGCCAATCCAGATACAAACGGGCTGTGATGGCGCGGTAGATACCGACGGGCCATTCAACCTGCTGCTTGCTCCGGCAGAACGCGCCGACCTGATCATTGATTTCTCCAGTGTGCCAGTGGGATCGAATCTGATTCTGTACAACGATGCACCTGCGCCGTTTCCTGGTGGCGACCCGCGCAACGATTACTTCACCGGGTGTCCGGATCAGTCTGGAATCGGCGGGGCTGCCAGCACCACGGCGGGCAAAGGACCGAATACGCGCACGCTGATGCAGTTCCGAATGGTTGCGCTTTCCGGAGCGGCGGATGCGATGAACTTCCAAACGACTCTGGCGGCACTCGAGGAGGGCCTGCCCAAGATTTACCGCGATAGCCATGAGCCATTTGGGGAGTTCGACCTGAACCCGAATGCTCCCGGAGTGCTCTACGAGACCAAGACACTGAACGAAGATTTCGACCAATACGGCCGCCTGATTCAGAGAGTGGGAACGGATCAGGCGAAGTACGGCGACAGCTACGGGCGTAACTACATGGATGATCCGACCGAGGTGTACGACGATGGCCAGGTTGTTGTATGGGACATCTACAACACAACCGGGGACACGCATCCCATGCACTTTCACCTGGCGAATGTGCAGGTGCTGGGCCGGGCGGAGTTCGATGACTCGATTGCAAATATTCTGGCCTTTGTGCCAACTTCTCCGTGGACGGCACCCGATCCGAATTACCGAGGCTGGAAAGAAACGGTGCGCATGAATCCGGGTGAGGTGACACGGGTGATCATGAAACTCCAATTGCCGGTGGTCCCATTCCCGGTTCCGGGTTCACCTCGGGCCGGAATGCAAGGCGGGCACGAATACGTATGGCACTGCCACATCCTGGAGCACGAAGAGCACGACATGATGAGGCCGCTGGTGATCAGGCCGTAATTGACCCTTGGCCTGCATGAGGCAGAGGGCAATGAGAATAGGTGGGTCTGACTGACCTCTGCACGAAGAACGATCTTCAGGTGGGGCTTCGGCTCCGCCTTTTTTCTATTAACTTGAAACGGAGACCGATTTGTTCTCACCATTGAAGATGGACTCGCGTGAAGGTAAAAGCGCCAGAACCACCGCAGGCATTGCGTGATTGCTTCATAAGTACGTGACCACGGTCACATATTTCCCTTTTGAATAGGATCAGGCTGAAGATGTTTTGAGGGAATACACGAATTGGTTTTGGAGCTCGTGTCGCCCTCATGGAAGTTAAGTTCGAATTCTCCTTGTGCTGATTTTTGCCTTTTTTCTTGTATCGCTTTCGTTGCTGGTTCTCGAGCGCGGCTCAACTCAGTCTGAGGCACAGGGAGCGCGCCACGGTGGACCGTTGTTGGCCATTATTTATCCTGGGGGCCAACGGCCCATCCATAAATATAGATATTAAATATAGATATTGACAATATTACGTAGAATCCAGGCCCGGACCGGAGAATGCAACCGGTCCGGGCTTTGGTACTCTAGAGGCAGGGAGCTTCGCCATGAACATTACTTCCCCGTTTTTCGTGGTTCCGATGATTGTCGCCGTGTTTGCAGCGTGCATTTTCTGGGGCACCAGCAGCAAGGAAGACGGCCATTCCGACCACGACGAGCACTCCGCGCACTAAGCTTGCCCACTAACCACGCGCCCATCATTCCTGTGCCGCGAAAGCGCCATGCTCCGTTCCTGCCCGGATCGTGGTAGAAAGAAGTCGCCCCTTTACGGCGCGTGGGGCAGGTTCTCGAAGGAACAAATCGGGATGCCCACGCGTAACTCTGGGGAGAGGGCGATTGCCATGACCTATAAATCGATGATGTTGCTTGCTGCTTCGCTGGCACTGGCCGCGGGAGTGGCGGGATGCCGTGTCCATGTGGACAAGGGCACGAACGGCGAGGACAAGACAGTGCAGGTGGACACGCCGTTTGGCGGCGTCCATGTGAACACGGACCAGGTTTCGGCGGCGGATCTGGGGCTACCGGTGTATCCGGGCGCCGAGCAGGTGAAGAACGACGATCAGCACAAGTCAGCGGACGTGCATCTTGGATTCGGCGAGTGGCAGTTGCGGGTACGCGCGGTGAACTATGAGACCTCCGACTCGAAGGAGCAAGTGGCCGCTTTTTACAAGAAGGCTCTGGGCCGCTATGGTGCGGTGCTGACCTGCGAGAACAAGTCGCCGGTTGGTTCGCCCACGGAGACGGGTGAGGGCCTGACGTGTTCCGACGACAGCAAGAACTCAAATATAAAGATCAACGACAACGATTTTGGCTCCAAGAGTGACCTGCAATTGAAGGCCGGCTCCAAGCGTCATCAGCACATTGTAGGGTTTGAGCACGCCAAGGATGCCAAGACCATGTTCGTACTCGTGGCCCTGGATATGCCGGCGGGGACCGCGGGGAATTCGGACAAGAGCGACTAAATGCGTCGCGAACTGGTCACGCGGCTCAACCATGTGATGTTCTAATGGGCCGGTGCTCCGATGCGAGGTGATTCGATCGGTGCCTGACGAAGGTCTACTACCGTCAACTCATCGCCAAGTCGGAGAGTGAACTCGTGTACTCCGGGCAACGACATATGCAGATGATCCTCGAAATCGCCCTCTGACTTCATCCAATCACTGGCGTCGATAACCCGAATTCTCCGCTTTTGGGCGAGTTCGAGGAGTGCGACACGATATTGACTCCAAACCGATTGGGAATAGAAGTGCGATTGGTGATACGGCGACATAGGCATCAACAAAATCACGGCGTCCATGCCAGCGCGATGAGCCTGATCGAAAACAGATTCGAAACTTGAGTTGAAGTGATCGGGTTGGCGCAGAAAGGGATCGGCTACTTTGGCGAAATCCCGGGACGACGCAGCTTCGAGTGCATCAAAGTCATCGACTCGGCCCATGCCGTTTGTTGCCACGTGAGGCATCCCCATCTTTCCCATCGAGCGCCGCAACAACTCCACATATTTCCATACGTTGGCGCGGTTCGCAATCATCGGCAGGTGCTGCAACAAGGCAACTTCGAATCGGTCGACCGAACCGAAACCGTAGACGGCAGCCACCTGACTTACAGGGAAACGGCGATCAAGGCCAACCATGCGATTGCCGGTTAGGTCAAGGGCCTTGTCGTGGCCTTCCTCAGTCAGTTGAAAGTCGAAAATGCCAACCACAACGGTGCGGATGGAGGGGTGAAGTTCCGATGCGTACTCGAAGAGCAGGCGTTGCTCGAATGGTTGGGACGCTCCGAGAGCCGCGTTGAGAGGAAGAAAAACAACGCCATGGGTCGCTGCATGGGCGGCAAGGAGGGGCTCATCCAGATGTCCATCCATCAACGAGTTGCCGATGAAGAGCAGGTTGGGATCGGAGGCGGTCCGAATCGCCTCAAGCTTTTTCCGGTAGGGCAGACGATGGGTCCAGGCATCAATGATCACGTTGACACCTGTGAAGCAAATCGCGGCGGTTAGGACACACGGCAGCAGTGGGTTTCGGTTCATGGGTCCACTAGAAATCGATGTAAATGAACTTTGAGGACTGACCGCAAAACGCGTAAATCAGGAAGATGGCCACAGCCCAAACGACGGCGCGCGCGGCCCAATTAAAACGGCCGGCGAGAAACGCGGGAGGATCGTCGCATTCGCCGCCAAGGTACTCAAGGGTGTTGCGAAAGGTTGCCATCATGAGCCGATCAGCATCCTCCTGTAAAAGAGGATAGCAGTGTGAATATCCATGCAGAAGAATGGCCATGCCGCGTTCACCATCACGAATGTGAGCAAACGGCTGGAGAAAACAGCCAACGGATGCGAACTGGGCTCGCCGCGCAGTTCGCGCCAGAGGCGATGCCCCGCCAGCATGAGCCCATGCAGAAGC
>JANXQR010000646.1 GCA_025353435.1 Acidobacteriota bacterium
CTGTTTATGCCATCCTGCCCTCTTCAGGCGGCCTTTCCTTTCCTGGCCGGCAAGGCACTCATCATGTGATCTCGTTCAACCGGCTCGGATTCTGGACCTGCATCCTGGCGGCGTTAACCGTCACATTCCTCGTTGTGATCCGTGCCATGTTTGAGGATTTCAGCCCCGGCTCCGTCGGTTAGGACGCTCCCCGCAAAGCCTATATACTGCCCTCGATGCCAGAAACTCAAGAACAGGAATGGCGCCGCCTCACAGAGGCGTATGGCGAGATGTACGACGAGCAGCTACTGGACCTCGCCGCCTCACTCCGCGACCTCACCGAGACCGCAAAGGCAGTTTTGCGCGATGAATTGCGGAAGCGCGAACTCGGCGATCCGCTCGCCCCGGATTTCTCCGCGCTCGCCAAGGGCCGCGCTGATTCCCAACAGGCCCTCGATGCCGCAGAAGACGAAGTGGCCGCCAAGCCCAACGAATACACATGGAAGACTCCACTGTGCGAGTGCGCGTCGCGTGAGGAGGCGTGGCAGATCAGAGAGGCGCTGCGACGTGCCGGCATCGAAAGCTGGCTTCGCGATCCGGCCAACTACAGCATCGTCGTCGCCGCTGATCAGCTCGAAGCAGCCAGCGCTGTGATCGCAAATCCCATTCCTCAGGACATCATCGACGAATCGCGTCTCGAAGTACCCGAGTACCTGCCGCCGGTTTGCCCCGCCTGTGGCACCGCAGACCCTATCCTGATGGCAGCCGATCCCTCGAATTCCTGGGAGTGCGAAAGCTGCGGAAACGAGTGGTCCGACCCCGTCGATCCCCGCCCTGACGCATCTTGAATGCACAAGTGCTCAGAAAAGGAAAGAGCCGCCCGGCAACAGGGCGGCTCTCTCTCTAGGGAGAATAGTTCCGACGGAGGCAAAGCCATCAAAACTTTCTGGCTGCATACTAGGTGCGGGGGAAGGGTGTGTCAAGAACATTCCGAGACGGAAATAAACTCTATGATATCAACGGTTTGCGAATGTCAAGCAAGCATTAATCTCGAGGTTCAGCACGGCGGACTTTCGCCCTTTCATTCCGGTTTTTGCCGGGTTTTCCACCGTTTTTATCCGTATATGGACGCGTTTTCCACACCATCAGGCACTATCATTTACCGTTCAGGTTCACTCGCTGGTAAATGCGTGGCTCCAGTGTTGCTATTCGCGTAAATCCAGACGGATAAACTCCGCGTCGAAAACCGACGATGCCGGCCGCCCTCTCGCGATTCGGTACAGCGCACGTCCGCCTCCCAGGAAGAAGCCCAGCAACAGCGCCGCAACCGATCCGACAATCACCAACTGCGCGATGCCGAACAGCAGTTTTCCGGTCTTCGAGACTTCCGATTCCGTGGGCTGCGGAATCGACACAAACTCCGACTCGTAGTGAACGCTTCCGAGCAGTTTGTGGCTCTCATCCGGAATCGCGTCACCACTGACCAGCGCCACCACCGGCCCGCTTCGCCGTACTTCAAGCGATGCCAGATCGGAGTCGGTCAGTGCCTTCGAGAATGGCGGCTGCGCCTTACTGCCGGCCTTGATGTAGTCACGAATCTTGTTCTCAGCAGCAATCGCCAATTGCGGAGTCGGGTAATCGATCAGCGTCAGCACGGCCGGCCCTGAATTCAGCGTGTAGTTTGCCGTCACCGCTTCCGCCCCGCGATCGAAGCCCACCAGGTCCGCCGGCAGCACTCCGCCCGATCCCGCATATCCCGCCGGGCCGATGGCGTAGTGTGTCGTCTGCCCGTCAAGCCACTTCTGCGGCAGGTCAGACAACACCGGAGGCGCCAGCGCCTTGGTTCCCTCCGCCGTTGGAAGCTCCTTGGCCAGTTCCCGAAGCTCTGAACCCGACATGGGACTGACCTTTTGGAAGGTCGCATCAATCAGCGTCGACCCTTGCCAGAACATCACCCGGTTGTGGTTGGAGGCTGCACCGTTCCCGATATCTTCCTTGGGCCATCCATTGCCGCGGTAGAACGAGTACGCGCCATACGCGCCGCTCAAATCCCCGAACCGCAGTGCGCGCAAAGTCAGCGTTTCGCCGTCTCGTTTGTAAACAACCTCGAGCCCGTTTAGAAAGCCGTACTCCTTCAATGCCGCGGCATTCGCAGGATCCGCTGTGATGGCATCGGCAATTGATTTAGGCGACTCTTTGGCTTCCCATCCAGCAAACGAATTCGGAAGCATTGGACGCGGCAAGGAAATCGTGACGGCGCCGGCCTTGCTCGGCTTCGCGTCCGGCTTGGCGTCCAGCTTTGCCTGTCCTGCGGCGAGAGTCGAACCTACAAGCACTGCCGACCCAATTAAAACTGCAATCCAACGCATCCGGTTTACTCCAGCCTCAAGACTACAGGTATGCACCACCGCAGACGCGGCAGCGCACACTACTGTTGGACACGGAAAGGGAGCGAAAGGTTCCCGAAGCGCGGTCCGCGTGCTCCGAGGCTCCGAGGCGATGATTGGGGCAAGGGCCGATTTCGGGAGTTCTGCTGGGCTTGCTGGAAGAACTGGATGGTGGCTGCCGGTCAGTGCACGATCCAGGCTCTGCCCTTCTCTGAACGAAGCAGCGTTTGTCGGGAGTAATCCCGATGATTGGTTGGAACCGTGCGTCACTGAGTGCTTTGCCCTGTAGTCGTCAAACCAGGATCGAGGCAGATCGCCGAACTCTGTCCGTCTTCTCGTTGCTTTGCTCCGCGCTCAGGCATTGCATCGCGTTAGGTTCCCGGTCTGCGTAGGAGCCCCTTTTCAAGGGCCTTCGATAATAC
>JANXQR010000072.1 GCA_025353435.1 Acidobacteriota bacterium
CGGCGTGCCGTCGGTGCGCATCAAGCCTTCCACCTCGTCCTTGGTAAAGATCTGGGGCGCTTCGCCGATTTTGGCCACTTCTACCCGGATGACACGATTGCCGTTGATGCGAACAAACTGAACTGGCTTGGGCGGCGCGCCGTAAATCCACTCCTCGAACGGCATCTGGCCTTCCATCTCGCGGGTCTTCGACTGCGGTGCGCCGAGCGCAAACATGACCATGTCGATGCTCATACCCACCATCACCTGGTGATTAAGGATGGCGTCCTTCAATTTTGGGGGCAGCGTATCGGTGAAGGCCTGGATTGGGGTCTTGACGTCGAATGAGATTAACGGCGTGAGAAGAGCTTTGACCTCGGAGCCAGTGAGCTCGGGGACCTTCTCTTTGAAGGTCAGCGTGAGTCGCGCGCCCTGCCCCTGTTCGCCGTCGTCCTGGACCACGGGATTCATCACGTTGCCGGTGCCGATCTCGATGTGGCGGAGGAAGCGGTGCTTGGCATCGGGACCGCCGTTGAGCATGAAGATAATCTTGTCGTGGTCGAACTTGATATCGGTGATGACAACGCGATCACCGGGCTTGGCGCACAATCCCTGAGTGGTGACCATGTTCAGATAAGCCTCGCCAGCGGGCTCAAGCTTGCCGTTGGCCACCAGTGTCAGCCCCTTGTGGCCTTTCGGAAACGGCCGCATGGCGAAGCCCTGTTCCGACGAAAGAATGCGGATCAATTCCAAGCGCGTCTTGGGGTCCAGGATGCTCTTGGTGAGCGGCACATTGGTGGGCTGGATCTGTGAGAAGCGGCGATCGACCGTCCCGGCCATGTTGCCGTTCTGAGCGTGCCCTTCCTTGTCTACGGTGATGACCTGGGCACGCAAATGGGCTGCCGCCATAAGCAGAATGAGGCCGCAGGCCGCCGCAGTGATTCTATTAAGCCCGGTTTGGTCGAATCTAAGCCCGTAAGGCGCCGCTGAAGTAGTTTTCATGGGGCCGATCCCCCTTGGATGGATCAAGGATCGCGCAGACAGGTGATGGAAGCAAGTACCAACATCAAATTCGCTTTGATCCGGTCCCTGGGAACTTACTTCCGGACTGCTCGTGCTGCCAATTGGGACTCAACCCGAAAGACTTTGGTTGCCTGAATTTGAACTCGGATCTTCGACCTTGGATGGAAAGGAAGCAGCTTGGAGCGGCAGAATCTGCACCAAAGTTGGTGCAGCAGGCTCGCTGGGGGCCGCATCGGGACCCATAGCGGCTTCATGTTGCTTGCGGGCGGCCGCATCGAGATCCACCGGAATGCCGCCGGGAATAATTTCCGGAACGTTGTAGCGATAGTCGAGATCGCTGGTGGCACTATAAACGACAGGAAGCAAGACCAGGAGCACTACGAGGGCCAACCAGCTTCCGTCCAGGCCAAACCCGCCGCCGGTCAGCCAGAGTGGGCCCATTGGATCCCCCTGTATGACGCGCGAGTGGCTGCTGTCGCCGCTAATGGTCAACCCAAACAAGACGGCTCGAGTCGCCTTCCAGCCGAAGTTGAGGCCCCAGCTAACCCAAAGTGCGCGCGTACGTAAATACGCGATGGACAAGACCATACACAGCAGGAATGAGACGGCGACGCTGGCGCGCGTTGTTCCCGACTGCATGGCCTGCAAGAAGGCGTAGAGCAAAGAGAATCCCAACACGGCTCCGGCCGAGCCGACAGCGCGAGCAAAGCGCTGAAATGCGTAGCCGCGAAAGGCGACTTCTTCAGCGAGGGTTGCCAAGAGAAAGAAGGCCAGGTTTACGAGAAGCCAGCCCCATGCGGCAGACTCGAGAGACAGGCGAATCGCAACCCCGCCGCCGATTGCCATGACAAAGACGCAGACCAGGGAAGCTGCCCATCCGATTGCCAGGCCCAATGCCATTTCACGCGGCCACCCAGGCCGGCGTGGGAACCCTTGTGTGCTTACTGGTTGCTGCTGGCGGTTGAGGGTAAATCCAGCCCCAGCGAACCCCAACATTAACAGGAAGATAAGCATGGCCTGCTCCACGAGCGGGCGCCACGCTTCATCTGCCAGACCCATCGCGCCACGTCGCGCCAATGCCCGCGTAAGGAAGAAGTAAAACAAGCCGGCCAGAAACTGGGCGTAGGCGCGCAATCGGCCGTCTGGAACACGCGGAGCGGTCATTGCGGGCACAACCCCGAGGACGGAACATGCCGACCCTGGTAGCGGATTGGCAACTCCACGTGGTTTCCCTGCTGAATTCTGGAGCAATCGGCCAAGAGGCTAACCTTCCGTGTAGAACTGGGCGATATTGCGGAATTTGGCCTGGCGCACAGCGATCATTTCGTCGAGCGGCATGGCTTTGAGTTCAGCCAGATGGCGCTTCAATGACTCGCCGAGTGTGCTCGCCGCTCCGAGAGGGTCAGCATGCGCGCCCTCTTCAGGCTCGCGGATTATCTCATCGACGCAGCCCAGTTTTGACACTTCGGGCGCGGCAATGCGCATGGCTTCGGCTGCGAGCTGCTTCTGGTTGGCGTCGCGCCACATAATGGCGGCACAGGACTCCGGCGTGATGACGAAGTAAAGCGCATTTTCGAGGATTAGCACGCGGTCGCTCACTGCCAGCGCCAGCGCGCCGCCGGAGCCGCCTTCGCCGGTTATGACCGAGATGGTGGGAACGCGGAGCCGGGACATCTCAAGAATATTGCGCGCGATGGCCTCAGCCTGCCCGCGTTCCTCGGCGCCGAGGCCGGGATAGGCTCCCGGCAGGTCGATGAAGCTGACGACCGGGCGGCCAAATTTCTCGGCGATCCGCATGCACCGCAACGCCTTGCGATAGCCTTCCGGGTTGGGCATGCCGAAGTTTCGCTTGACGCGCTCCTTGGTGCTGCCGCCCTTTCGGTTGCCGATGACCAAAACCTCCTGGTCGTCCAGCCGCGCCATGCCGCATGCCACAGCCTCATCGTCGCCATAGGCACGATCCCCGTGAATCTCGCTGAAATCCGTAAAGATCCGCTCGATAAAGTCCATGGGGTAAGGCCGCTGGGGATGCCGTGCTCTTTCAATTTTGATCCAGGCCGGAGAAACTGTTGGAACCGGCGCAGGATTCCCTGATTGCTGTTCGCTCATTGACACCTTGAAACTCCACCGGCCCCCCGGGCCATGTGGCTCTCCAGTGATTCTACGGGGCAAGGCCGATTGCGACAAATTGAAGAGATGGAAGCGGCTAGGTTCGGAGTTCAGCAGTCCCTTAGACTAGGCTTGAGACTAGGCTTGCAAGCGAGCACAAATGCCGACCGCCATTGAATTCCAGGACGTCTCATTCCGCCTACTCGAGGGGCGGTTGCTGCTCGACGGGATTTCATTTGAGGTGGAATCAGGAAGCACGATCGCGATCCTGGGCCGCAGCGGGTCAGGAAAAACGACGCTGCTGCGAACGGTAAACCGAATGGTGGAAGCGACCTCTGGTAACGTTTTGGTCGGCGGTAAGAACGTTCGAGAGGCCAATCTAATCGCGTTGCGCCGCGGAATTGGCTATGTGATTCAGGAGACGGGGTTGTTTCCGCACTTCAGCATCGAACGCAATGTGGGTGTGGTGCTGGAGGCCGAGGGGCGGCCCAAAGAGGGACGGCGACGGCGCAGCCGCGAACTGCTAGTGGCGGTTGGGCTCGATCCTGACAGCTTCGCAAGGCGATCGCCACACCAGCTTTCTGGCGGACAGCGCCAGCGTGTCGGCCTGGCCCGAGCCCTGGCCGCGGAACCCGGCATCCTGCTTATGGACGAGCCATTTGGAGCCCTCGATCCCCTCACCCGCACCGAGATGCAGGACATGGTGCGCGATCTGCTCCGCAAGCTGAATATGACGGTCCTGTTGGTCACGCATGATCTGGACGAGGCGCTCTACCTGGCTGACCGCATCGTGCTGCTGAGCGAGGGCAGGCTGATTGCGAACCTCGCGCCGGATGAATTCCTGCGATCGCAAGAACCGGAGACCGTCAGCTACGTTCGCGCATTTCATCGTGGCGAACGGTTGGCTGCCGGCGAAGTCCGCTCCAATCAGGACGGGGGCCGGGCATGACCAGCGGCTTCCTTGCGCAATACGGTAGCGAGATTGCAACCCTAACAATCGAGCACCTTTGGCTCACAGGCGCAGCAATGCTAGCTGCGACCGCAATCGCGGTGCCGGCGGGTATTGGCCTCACGCGTTCGCCGCGCTGGGCCAAGCCTGTAATCGGGATTGCGAACATCCTGCAGACCATTCCATCGCTAGCGATGTTCGGGTTCCTTCTGCCACTACCGTGGCTCGGCGATCGGGCCGCGCGCATCGCCATTGTGGCGCTGACGGCCTATGCGCTGCTTCCGATCCTCCGTAACACCTACACAGGCATTCGAGGCATCGATCCGGCGGTTATTGAGGTGGCGCGCGCACTGGGACTCACCAATCGACAGCGGCTCTTCAAGGTGGAGTTGCCCCTGGCCGCATCGTTCATTCTCGCCGGCCTCCGCACCGCAACCGTCACCTGCGTCGGCATCGCCACAATTGCGGCGGCGGTGGGAGCTGGAGGACTCGGCGAACTGATCTTTCGCGGGGTGGCCTCCGTCGATAACCGGCTGGTACTGGCAGGAGCGATTCCAGCGGCACTGTTGGCGCTGGTTGCCGACGCCGCGCTGGGGCTGCTGGAGCGATGGTTCGAGGCACCGGCATGAAACTCAGCCTGTCTTCCGGCTCTCGCCGGCTTGCCGTTTTGGCGCCTGCGGCAGCGCTCGCAGGCGTCGCGCTCACCTTTCTTAGCTCCTGTTCCCCGCCCCGCCCGGACCATCCCGTGATTGGCGCGAAGAACTTTACCGAGCAGGTGGTGCTTGGCGAACTTGTCGCGCAGGAGATTGAAGCTAAATCGAATCTCAAGGTTGAGCGGCGCTTCTACCTGGCGGGCAGCTACCTTGCCAACCAGGCGCTCATTTCCGGCCGGATCGACGCCTACGTGGAATACACGGGAACGGCGCTGACTGCGATTTTGAAACAGCCGGTAGACCGTGATCCGGAGCGGGTTCTTGCGACGGTCCGACGGCTTTACGAATCGCGATACCAGGTGACGGCGGGACCGGTGCTGGGATTCGAAAACACCTTTGCGATGGTGATTCGTGGCGAAGACGCCAGACGATTGAATCTAAAAGACTTGAGTCAGGCAACGCGCTATTCGCCTCAATGGAAGCTGGGAGTAGGCTACGAGTTCGAGCAACGTCCAGATGGGTTGCCAGGATTGAGCGCGGCCTACGGCTTGAAGTTCGACGGATCGCCGCGGACCATGGACTTGGGGCTGCTTTACAGGGCTCTGCAGGCTCACCAGGTGGATATTATCGCCGCGAATTCGACAGATGGCCCCATCCAAGCACTTGGTTTGACGGCACTTGCGGATGATCGCCATTACTTCCCGCCGTACCAGGCGGTGCCTCTGGTACGGGACGAGGCGCTGCGCCGGTGGCCGGAAATTCAGACGGCCCTCGACGCTATCTCCGGCAAAATCAGCGCGGAAGACATGCGTGCGATGAACGAAGCAGTGGACGGAGAGCATCGCGATCCCGCGGAGGTCGTGCGTGAGTTCCGCGCTCGACGGGGCTTCTAGGGTAGCAGTCAAGAAAAATAAATGCAGTGATTTAAGTCACTCTACTTTTCAATCGGGGTAAAAACCATAAGAATCCTATTTGTTGATACTTACCCTGTGGATAAGTGTTCCACGTGGAACACTTATCCACAGGAATGAACACTTTTACACAACAGAAGGAGTGCTTGCTCGCCGGCGTTTGGACTGCTATATGCTGGGGAGCGCAGAGAGTCCATGGCCTCTTGATGATTCATCCACAAGGATTTGCACCGCAATCATTCGGTTCGCTTGTTTTCCAATTTAACGAAAGAAGCTTTGACACCGGCCCGGCCGGACTCTCGCAGCGACGCGCCCGACCTTCTTGACAATACTGAACTGAACCGTTCAGTATTGTTAAGCAACCGGGAGGTCGCTGCATGATTCGCGTCCAGAATCTCGTGAAAACCTTTGGCACCCTCAACGCTGTGAACGATGTCTCGTTCGAGGTGGCTGAAGGGGAAATATTCGCATTTCTTGGTCCCAATGGGGCCGGTAAAACCACCACCATCAAGATGTTGACGACACTTCTTAAACCAACTTCTGGGAAAATTCAACTGGATGGCCTAGATCCCCAGGTTCAGAGGAACGAAGCCCGCAAACGGTTCGGCATCGTGTTCCAGGACCCCAGCCTGGACGGTGATCTAACTGCCTCTGAAAACATGGAGATACACGGCGTTCTTTATCACGTCCCACACAAACTCCGGCGACAACGGACCGAGGAGCTGTTGAAGCAGTTCGAGCTGTGGGACCGCCGCAACGACCAGGTCAAGAAATTCTCCGGTGGCATGAAGCGGCGTCTCGAAATTGCGCGCGGGTTTCTGCACACGCCTCGGATTCTCTTTCTCGATGAGCCGACGCTCGGCCTCGATCCGCAAAGCCGCAACCAGCTCTGGACGCACATCAAGAAGGTGAATGAGGCGGAGCGGGTGACGGTGTTTCTGACCACCCACTACATGGACGAGGCGGACCGGGTAGCGCACCGCATTGGAGTAATTGACCACGGCAAGCTGGTGGCGCAAGGGACGCCCGCGGCCATCAAGGAACAGACCGGAACGACGACCCTGGAAGACGCGTTCCTGGCGTTGACGGGCTCGACGATCCGCGAGGAGAGCGCGAGTTCAGCGGACCAGATGCGGCAGTTCGCCAAGATGTGGAGCGGAGGAAAACGATGAGCGTGATCTACATTTTGTGGCTGAGAGAGGTGAAGCGCTATCTGCGTTCGAGGGTGCAAATCATTGCATCGCTTGGGAATCCCCTTCTCTACCTGCTGGTGCTGGGGTTCGGACTGGGGCCGGTATTCAAGCGCGCCGGCAACGGCGACTACCTGCAGTTTGTAGCGCCGGGAATCATCGGCATGTCGGTACTGTTTTCGTCGATATTCTCCGGCCTCGGACTGTTGTGGGACCGCCAATTCGGGTTCCTGAAAGAGACACTGGTCGCGCCGGTTTCGCGCATGCAGATCATGGTTGGTCGCACGCTGGGCGGGTCGACCGTAGCGGTGATTCAAGGGCTCCTGATCACCCTGGTCTGCGTAATCGCGGGATTCCGGCCGCCGAATCCGTTGGCGATTCCCCTCACATTTGGATTCATGGTGATGATTGCCGTGGTGTTTGCGTCGCTGGGAGTGGCAATCGGTTCGGGATTGCAGGACATGCAGGGTTTCCAGCTCATCATGAACTTCCTGGTCATGCCCATCTACTTCCTATCGGGCGCACTCTTCCCCCTGAAGGACGCTCATGGGGTGCTGAAGTACATTACGCGCACCGATCCCCTTGCCTACGGGATCGACGGAATTCGGAGCGTGCTGGGGGCGCCGAATGTGGCATTCGATGCGCGTCTGGATTTTGTGGTTCTGCTAGCTGTCGGCACAGTCTTTCTCATGTTTGGCGCGTGGCGCTTCCACAAGATCGAGGCATAAGACACCGTGGTCCGTGCGCGCAGTCCCGAAGCACACGAGAAGGTGATCCATGCCGCGCTGGCGCTGTTTGGCGAGCGCGGCATTGACGCCACCAGCATGGATGCGATTGCGCGTGTTTCCGGCGTGAGCAAGGCAACCATTTACAATCACTGGGCTAACAAGGAAGTGTTGCTGCTGGAAGTGATGCTGCACATCAACGGACTCAATCGCGAACCGGAGGACATCGACACCGGCG
>JANXQR010000712.1 GCA_025353435.1 Acidobacteriota bacterium
ATGAAGAATCTGATGGCAGATGAAGCGCGCCAGGAACACATGCTCCGCGCCCAGTACGAGGAGTTTCGAGACACCATGGACCGCAATCACCAGGCATTCATGGATCAGCAGGAGTCGCAGTTCCATAGCGCCATGAACGGCGCGATCAATTCCATGAACGCGCGCACAACCGCCGCCTCTGATTGGGTCGATTACGCACTCGATCAGCAGACTGTCACCGGGTCAGGCGGCACCGTCAAAGTTTCAAGTTCCTACTCGCAAACCTGGTCCAACGGCCAGAACCAGTGGTTCCAAACCAACAACCCCAACTCTGACCCCAACGGCACTCTCTACGGCAACTGGAGCAGAGATACAAAAGTCCACGGCAACGGCCAGCCTCAATGAATCCAGCTTTACCTGCGTTTAACACCGAGGTCTCACAGCCATGATGTGGATTGCCGTCGCCATCCTCCAAATAGTGATCATCGTCGCCGGCATTCAACACGAGCAACGAGCCGGACTCTGGAGCTGGTCAAAATTCGTATTCGCGCTCGCCTTCGGAGGTCTCGAAGTCAGCATCCTCCTTACCCCGATCATGCTCATGGATGTCAGAAGCCCCCGATTCATGCCGGTCTTTTGCGCCGCCGGCTTCGTAGCCGCGTTGAACTTCATCTGGATGATCATCGTAGCTCGCCGCTGGAAGCTCCCCGACGGCCGCACCAGCCTCCAGGCCTGGCGCGACGAGCACCCAAAGAAATAGCTGGCACCCGTCGCTGGGCAATCCGTCTACGAAGCGAGCAACGGCTACAAGTCTAGGGCAGCTTGTTCAAGTAACACGCGCCGTTGGTGGCCTGCGCTGGGGGCGTTGGCGGAGTGATCCACGGCGGATTGTTGAAATCGAAAAACTCGGTCATGTCCATCTGCGCCGCATCCCGCTTGGTAAGTGTGGGCAGGTTGAACCGGGTCTCGATCAGCTTCAGGATCGCCGTCGTATCCGCCACCGTGTGGGAGACGTAGTTCTTTCTGGTGAAAGGAGAGACCACGATCAGAGGTACGCGATACCCGGTGTAGATAAAGTCGCACAAGGGACCAGTTCCCTTGGTGCAAACATCGCCCGCAGGAATGTCGACCGGCTGGATGCCATCCGGACTGACCGCGGGCTGCGGCGGAACATGATCATAGAGGCCGCCGTACTCGTCATAGGTCAGAATGAACGCCGAACTGTTCCACGAAGAGCTCGCCATCAACGCGTTGATGAGTGAAGAGACATAGTTCGCGCCAGTCTGTATGTTGGTCGGCACCAGGTCAGAGTCCGATCCATGCTCGTCGTAGCCCGCGTCGGATGCAGGCTCGATCTGCGCAACCTGCGGCAACGTCCCATTCTTTAAATCGGTGAAGTACTGGGAGATGGGGGCGATGTTGTTCGGGTAACTCGCCACCAGCGTCTGGGCAAACGTAAAGTTCTGGATATAACTTAAGCTCATCAGGCAGGCAGCATCGTAGGGCGGCCCGGTGCATGTGCTGCCCTGCGGGTTCACGTAGATCTTCCAGCTGATGCCCGCCGTCTGCAGTTCTTCAAAAATCGTCTTTGCCGTCAGCTGAGCCGAATCCCGGCTGTTCGTGCCGTTCGGATACGCATACCCCTGCGACGTCCCGGCAATCAGATACTCGCGGTTCGGATTGGTGCGCGTCATCACCGGGTTAAACCAGCGGTCCGACGTCGCGAATTTCGACGCCATGAAGTAGTAGTAGTTCAGGTCGCCGCCGTCGTAATAGCCCATCGAGCGGATGCCGTTGGTGTCGAAAAAAGGAGGCTGGTTGTTGCGCGCATCGTGACCGTTCGTCCAAACAAATGCGTTCAACGTTGCGGGGTACAAACCCAGCTGGTCATAGTAGTTCCATTCCACATGCGCTTCATTCCACGACGGGCTGGTGTTTTCCGTGCACTGCGTTATCAGATGGAACGAAGTGACCGGGTTGCTCGCGTCGAAAACGCAGTCGCTTGGCGGCGGAGCGGTGGGGTCGCATCCGGGATTCGTCGGAGCGGGGCCCTGCAGTGGGGCTTGGCCGGTGATGGGGTTGAACTGAGGCAGGCCGTCCAGCGACTGGTCCGGGTACCCGTTCTGCGCCCAATACCCACGCAGCGCGCCAAAGTAATTATCGAACGAGCGATTCTCCTGCGCCAGAAACACAATGTGATTGAGAGACGCCAAGTTACCCGATGGGAGGTTGAACGTCGCCGTCACTGTGGCATTGGCCGTCAGCGTCAGGCTGCACGTTCCCGTACCACTGCACGCGCCAGACCACCCCGTAAAGGTCGAGCCGGTATTGGGAGTCGCCGTCAAGGTGACCGCCGTTCCGCTGGCGAAGCTCGCGCTGCAAGTCGGCCCGCAATTGATGCCGGCCGGAGCACTCGTAATCGTTCCCACCCCTGTGCCGGTACTCTGCACTGTGAGCTGAACCGGCGGAGGAGCCGTGGCGTCGAATGTTGCCGTCACTGTGGAGTTGGCTGTCAGAGTCACGGTGCAGGCTCCCGTCCCGCTGCACGCGCCAGACCACCCCGTGAAGGTCGAGCCGGCATTGGGAGTTGCCGTTAGCGTAACCGCCGTTCCGCTAGCGAAACTCGCGGTGCAAGTCACACCGCAACTGATGCCGGCCGGCGTACTCGTAACCGTTCCCACGCCTGTGCCGGCGTTCTGCACTGTGATCTGAACCGGCGGAGGCGCCGCGGCGTCGAATGTCGCTGTCACCGTGGCATTAGCCGTCAGCGTCACGCTGCAGGCTCCCGTCCCACTGCACGCTCCGGACCACCCCGTAAAGGTCGAGCCGGCATTGGGAGTCGCCGTTAACGTAACCGCCGTTCCACTGGCAAAGCTCGCGGTGCATGTCACCCCGCAACTGATGCCGGCCGGCGTACTCGTAACCGTTCCCACCCCGGTGCCGGCGTTCTGCACTGTCATTTGAACGGGCGGAGTCGCCGTGGCGTCGAACGTCGCCGTCACTGTGGCATTGGCCGTCGGCGTCAAGCTGCATGTTCCCGTCCCGCTGCATGCGCCAGACCACCCCGTAAAGGTCGAGCCGGCATTGGGAGTTGCCGTTAGGGTGACCGCCGTTCCGCTTGCGAAGCTCGCACTGCAAGTCGGCCCACAACTGATCCCGGCCGGCGTACTTGTCACCGTGCCGACCCCTGTGCCGGCACTCTGCACGGTGATCAGAACCGGGGGGATCGCGGTGGCGCTGAACGTCGCTGTCACCGCCGCATTGGCCGTCAGCGTTAAGCTGCATGTTCCCATCCCGCTGCACGCGCCAGACCACCCTGTAAAGGTCGAGCCGGCATTCGGCGTTGCCGTGAGGGTGATGGACGTTCCGCTGCCAAAGCTCGTGCTGCAAGTCACCCCGCAGCTGATGCCGGCCGGCGAACTCGTAACCGTTCCCACCCCGGTGCCGACGG
>JANXQR010000715.1 GCA_025353435.1 Acidobacteriota bacterium
TTCCTATGTCCTAATCCAGTTTAAGACATATTGTGGATATCCGCCTCCGATCCAGCTTGGCTCCTTGAGTTGCAAGCGGTCGCATCGTCACCCAACTTCCGATCGGCCAATCAGTTGCCTACGGGATCTTGACACGCTTGGTAAAAAAACCTGGGGCGAGGTTTGGCCTGAGAGGCCCAAGGTATTCAATTGGCTTCGACTACAAGTGCCTGGTGTGTAAAACCGACAACGCCCAAACAATCGAGAAACTCTAAGTAATTGGTGTCGCATGAGTTCATGAATTCGCCCTTTGGGGCTCCCAATTGCCCCCATTGCATTTAGCCGCAGTACGGAAGGGGTTTCACCTGCTCGCGACTTTTCTTATATTGAGTCTGACAATCGTCGGCGGAGCCTCATCGGCCATTCCAGTTGTCGAAAACGCTGCCAATCGAGCCATCCGCTATTGCCTGGTGCTGCCCCCATTGGCGGTTGGGGAGAGGGCGCCAGTCAACTATTGCCTGGTGCCCTCTCCCTCCCAAATAGCACTCCTGTTCTACCTGACGCTTGGCTTAATTGCCGTTCTAGGGGCTGACCGCACCGGATTACCTGCGATTGGAGCCCCGGCCGGTCTGGCGAGTATGTGTTGGAATGCTTCGGGCACGGACCGCGACGCGCCTGCAGTTGCTCCAGTAGTGGAGACAACCGGGGTGAGCATATCGGCATGGGACCATGGAAATGCAGAGTGGTAGGGAGCCGTTGTAAAGTCCACTGAAGGAGTCAAAAATGCGCGGACCTGGAAGAAGTACTCGTTCCCTGCGGACAATATTCCTCCAGGAATCATTATCGTTTGGCCCTTCGTGAAAAGATCCACAACCTGCTGGACGCTGGAATTGGATCCGGTAACAGTCAGCGCGTATACGGAGACCCTGTATCCAGTGGGCGTTCCTGTGGCTGGGGGATCCCAGGATAGTGTTGGACTCAACGAGGGAGTCGATTGACGTTGAACTAACGGTGCACCGTTCAACTTCATGTTCTGTACCGGGGTTATTTGCGGAGCTAACGGCGTGTCCTTACTGGGTAGCTGGGTGGTGCTGAGATAGAGTTCCGCAGGTACTTCAACCACGGTGTCTGCGCCGGTGGCAGTGAAGGGTACGTTCACCTCGTATCGAGCGGAGACGTATGGGGTAAATGAAGCCGGATATGGATTGCCCACGGCAATATCTCCGAAATCGGTGTCCTGTGCAATCGGGGTTTGATCCTTGGTTTCCAGCAATCCTTCGTTTTCGCCAACGCTCCCTTTTGAAGCGCTGAATGGCTGCGAATACATACCGATAATTGTGGAATGGACACTGCCACTCGCGCCTGAGCTGCCTGCGGCTGCGGCGAATTGGCTACCCTTCACTGCCATGTGCACGATCATCGGGGTTGCGTTGCTGAGTCTGCCGGAGAGGTCCGTTTGATCGCCATTCTCCTGGTCAAGTGGAAGAGCTTGACTCGACATGGTCACCGATCGCCACATTGCGGGGCCGGCCGCAGCAGCGTGCGTCTGGACAACAAACCAGGAATCGCCCTTCGCCGAACTGCTGAGAGGACCAGTCCAGTTCCAAACTGACGCAAATGATGTATCACCAATATTGATGTTGTCTGACCAGTCAAAGTCCTGGGCGAGGTTCGGATTGGTGATATCAATTTCATCATCTTCCGAAAACGGATTCAGTCCTGCAAAGTTGAGCCCTAAGGCTGTCCCTGCCGAAGAGGAGACCGCATCCGGACGACCGAGGAAGTCCTGGCCGAGGTCGAGATCGCTCGCCGAAGTCCAATATCCGCCAGAAGCAATCGCCAGCCAGTAGTTACCACTTGGCACGCCCGTGACGGTGAACGTTCCGTCGGGTAAACCAACTCCTTGCACCGTTGTCCAGGAACTTCCGTTCTGGAATGAGATTCCGATGTAGGCGGTTGACAGATCTTCCGGTTGGGTCACATTTCCCGTGGCGGTGAGATATGTGTCGATGGCCGTGCCATGAATGATGCCTGTCGGCGTAACAGTAAAGGTCTGATCGGCAGTGCCCCCGGCATCGGTCGCGGCCACGACATCGAACGAATTTGGAGCGCGAGACTGAGCATGCGCCGGTGTCCAGGTAAGAGCATTCCCACTGATGCTGGCGCCGGTTGGACCGGACTTCAGCGAAAATGTGACGGCTGTTTTTACAGGGTCGGTGGCGCTCAGCATATAGCTATACACAAAGCCTTCGCTGGCCGCTACGGGAGCCGTACTCGTGAACCCCGGCGCCGGAGCAGTTGCGGTGATGGCGGCAGTCGCCGTATGTGACGCATCGGCAACGCTTACGGCAACCACGTGATAATTGCCTGCCTTCATCGGTGCTGTGTAGACGCCCGATGCGGTGATGCTTCCGCCCGCAGGCCCTTCCTGGACTGACCAGGTGACCGCGGTATTGGAAGCGTTCACGACCAGAGCCGAGAACGGTTGCGACTGTCCAACCGTCAGGGAAGTTACTCCGGGAGTGACGTTGATGGATATCGGTGGATGCGACGACCCGCACCCCGACATCCACAGGACAGGAACCAGAATTATGCCGGCAACCAAGGCGGTGCCGCGATTTGCGAGCTTCGATAAAAATCCGTTCAAACCTATGATGACCATACGATCTTCTCCTCGATCAATGCTTCTCCATGCGATTTGCGCAAGCACAGATGGTGACTTGTACCTGCTCACAACCTGTTTCTGGACGTCATGCTAGGGGAGAGTGGCCGGGAGCATTCACTCGCGAACCATCCTCCCCTTGCACCGACCGAGTCGTTACTGTCCAGTACCCGCTAGTGGGATCACCGTTTGGGCCGGAGTTGCGCCGCCCCCCACACTGACCGTCAGTGAAGCGGTATTGGACGTTGCCGCGTTAGGCCGGAAGGTCGTGCTGACTGTGCAACTCGCTCCTATGGCCAGAGTGGACGGGAATGGACGGAACCCATTCGCGCCGCACGTATTCGTCTGTGCGAAGCGATTACGATTCGGTCCACCGAGGTTAATGTTGGTGAGCGGCAGCGGTACCGTTCCCGTGTTGGTGATGGTCACGGTCTGAGCAGCGCTGGTTGTGCCGATCGCTTGATTCGGAAAGGAGATCGCGGCAGGTGAGGCCGTGTACGTCGGAATGGTCACCGTGCCGGTCAGCGGAATCGATTGCGAAGTTGCGGGTGCCGCAACGTTGATATTGAGCGTTTGACTCAGGATCAGCGGCGCAGTCGCCGTTGGCAGGAAAGTGACGTTGATGGTGCAGGTTCCACCCACTGCTAATGGAGTGCCGAGGGAGCAGTTGTTGTTTTGGCGGAACTGGCCTGTGTTGGTTCCTGCCAGCTGAATACCGGTGAGGGTGAGTGCCGAGGTTCCGGTATTCGTTAGTGTTACAACCTGCGCCGAGCTCGCAATATTGAGCGGCGAGCTGAACGTAAGCGTGGTGGGAGTGGCGGAAAGGACCGGAGCTGTTGCGGTTCCAGTCAAGGCAACCGTTGCCACGGGAACTCCGGGATCGCTAGTTGTGACGACCAGCGAAGCACTTGTTGTTCCAACCGCCGTCGGCGCAAAGCGGATGAGCACGTTGCAGCTTCGTCCTGCATTCAGCGTGGCTCCGCACTGACTGTTGAGAGTGAACTCCGTCGGGTTGGTTCCAGCCAGCGCGATGCTGGTGATCGCAAGAGCTGCGGGGCCGACATTGCTTATGGTCACTGAGTGCGACGAGCTTGACGTGCCCACGGTCTGATTTGCGAAGGCCACAGCAGCCGGGCTAAGGCTGACCGCAGTCCCCGTTCCTGTCAGAGGCACAGTCAGGATCGGATTGATCGGATCGTTCGAGGCGAGGGAGAGAATTGCACTCCTGGCACCACTCGTTGTTGGTGTGAAGTTCACTGTAAAGGAGCAAACGGTAAGAGCAGCCACCGGAATCGCGCATGTACCCGGTGAGAATGCAAACTCAGAGGCATTCGCTCCACCTATGGAAATGTTGCTGATCGCCAGAGTGATATCACCGCTGTTGGAAACAACCAGGGTCTGGGGAGCGCTGGTGGTAGCGACCACCTGAACTCCAAACGGAATTGCCGGTGGGAACACCGCAGCAACCGGCGCGATTCCGACGCCGCTTAGCGTTGCGCTCTGTGTCGCTACAGGAGCGTTGTCTGTCACGACAAGTGTGGCAGCTCGCGCGCCCCTTGCTAACGGCGTAAAGACTACGTTGATTGTGCAGCTCACGCCGGTAGCGAGAGTTGCACCGCAGTTATTCGCCTGGCTGAAGTCACCGACGTTCGTTCCAGTGATCGCGATGTTGCTAATGGCTAATGGAGCGAGTCCAGCATTCAGAAGGGTGAGAATCTGGGCCCCACTTGCGCTTTTTACGATCTGGTTTGCAAACACCATGGCGGCAGGAGTAAGAGTTGCGCCCGGAAGCGTACCGGTCCCGCTTATCGGAATTGATTGGGACAAGGCCGGAGCTGTCACGATCACATCTAATGAAGCCGACCGAGGACCCGCGACTGAAGGAGTGAATGCGACGCTTGCGTTGCAACTTGCCCCTGCCGCAATGGTGGCCGGGAAAGTTGTACTGCAAGTTTGAGTCATGGAGTAGTCGGCGGCATTGGTTCCGCTGACTCCGATGCTGTTTATGATCAACGGCGCGGTTCCCGTGGCGTTCGAAATCGTCACCATCTGGGCTGGTGAGCTGGTAATGCTCACTTGCTGTTTACCGAAGGCGAGCGGGGTCGGACCTACTGCCAGGACCGGCGAGATGCCCGTGCCCGTGAGAGCGATGTTTGGCTGGATATTCGCCGGATCGGTGGTGCTGAACGTCACTGTGCCTGCACGTCCTCCCGTTCCGGTGGGGCTGAAGATAACGCTGATAGTGCAGCTT
>JANXQR010000726.1 GCA_025353435.1 Acidobacteriota bacterium
CCGGCTCCGACTACTACGAGATCTCGTTGGTGGATTACTCACAGCAGATGCACTCAGATTTACCCAACAAGACACTCCTCCGCGGTTACGTTCAGACCAACAAGGGAACGGATGCAACTGGTCAAAACACCATTGCGCCAGCCCCGGTCCAGTACCTTGGCCCTCTCATCGTGGCGGCAAAAGATCGGCCCGTTCGGGTGAAGTTCACCAATAACCTGCCATTGATCGGCGCTAAGGACGCATTCGGCCAGGACGGCAATCTATTCATCCCCATGGACAACACGGTGATGGGCGCGGGCATGGCTCCCGATGGGACCATGTACTCCCAGAATCGCTCCGGCATTCACCTGCACGGCGGCAACACCCCGTGGATCAGTGACGGCACTCCGCACCAATGGACCACGCCGGCCGGCGAGGTTACATCCTATCCAAAAGGCGTCAGCGTTCGAGATGTTCCGGACATGCCCGCCACTGCCGCAGGCGAAATGACGTTTTTCTATACCAACCAGCAGTCTGCGCGGTTGATGTTCTACCACGATCACGCCTATGGGGTCACGCGCCTCAATGTGTACTCTGGCGTGGCTGCGGGCTACCTGCTCCAGGATCCAGTCGAAATGACGTTGGTCAACGGCGGGACCATCACACCTCCGGTTGGATCGCCAATAACAGTAGCGGCGGGCACCATTCCCGCAACGGAGCTACCACTCGTCATTCAGGACAAGACCTTTATTCCAACGCCAAGCCAACTCACTGCCCAGGATCCGACCTGGAATTGGGGGCCCAAGGACGGTGCCGGTAATTTCATTGAAGGCAATCTCTGGTTCCCTCACGTTTATATGCCGAACCAGAACCCCACCGACGCTTCCGGCGTGAACGCGATGGGTCGCTGGGATTGGGGTCCGTGGTTTTGGCCAGCAATGGATCCGAGCACGTTGAAACAAGGCGAAACTCCGTGTCCCACGCCGTTCAATATTGGTCAGACCTGCCCGGGAACGCCGAATCCATCTCTCGTTCCTGAGTCTTTCATGGACACGCCGGTCGTTAACGGCGCCGCCTATCCTTTTGTTCAAGTGGATCCAAAGCCTTACCGCTTGCGCATCCTGAACGCATCAAACGACCGTACTCTCAATCTTTCGGTATATCAGGCATTTGACAGGACCGGCTTTTTGCCGACGGACGGAACCAATACGTTTCTGCCGGATCCCGCCGCGCTGACCGCGGTTTGCACGCCGCCCAGCGCAGGTGTTCCTGCCGGTCCGCAAACCTGCACTGAAGTTCGATTCGTGACACCGATCGATGGCGTCGCTGGCCAAGGCCCGATGCCGGATCCGCTGACCAAGGGCCCCAACATGATCCAGATCGGCACCGAAGGCGGCTTCCTGCCTGCTCCGGTCACGATGACCAACACGCCAGTCGCATACAACTACAACCGCCGCGACATCGTGGTGTTGAATATCCAGAACCATAACCTCCTGCTCGGACCTGCAGAACGTGCCGACGTGATCGTCGACTTCTCGCAATTTGCTGGAAAGACACTGATCCTCTACAACGATGCGCCGGCGCCGGTCCCTGCGTTTGACACACGTTACGACTACTACACAGGCGATGCAGACCAAACGCTCACGGGCGGGGCTCCGACTACGCTGCCAGGCTTTGGTCCGAACATGCGCACCATCATGCAGATCAGGGTAGGTGGATCATCGAACGGCACTGCCTACGATCCAACTGCTTTGAACGCTGCCCTCCCGATCGCATACGCCGCTTCACAGGACGTTCCTATCATTCCTGAAGCAGCTTATGGTCCTGCTTACTCAACGACTTTTCCCAACAGCTACTCGCGCATTCAGGACACATCGCTGTTTGCAGGAACGCTGAACGGTATATCGCTCACGACTGGTGGCTCGGGCTATACCGCACCCGTTGTCTCCATCGTTGGCGGCGGCGGAACCGGAGCAACCGCGACCGCCACGGTAGCGGGTGGAATCATTACCGGAATTACACTGACGAGTCCTGGCACCGGATATACCTCGATTCCGCTGGTCACAATCGCTGACACAGCGCCCGGCACCGGAACCGGCGCGACTGCATCCGCGTTCGGTATTCCCATTCTGCGCAAGACTATCCAGGAGCTTTTTGAACTGGATTACGGCAAAATGAATGCCACGTTGGGAACCGAAATGCAGTTCACCAACTTCAACACGCAGACCACAATTCCGCTCGGCTACATCGATCCACCCACCGAAAGCTTCAAGGATGGCGAAGTTCAGGTGTGGAAGATTACGCACAACGGCGTCGATACGCATGCCATTCACTTCCATCTTTTCAACGTGCAGGTGATCAACCGCGTAGGTTGGGACGGCGCGATTCGGCCACCAGATCCCAACGAGCTTGGCTGGAAAGAAACCGTGCGGATGAGCCCGCTTGAAGACGTAATCGTGGCCATCAAGCCAGTGAAGCAGAAACTTCCCTGGCCGTTGCCCGACAGCATCCGCCTGCAAGACGTAACCTCCAACCAGGGAACCCAAATTCGCGTAGTTGACAGCCTTGCGGGCAACCCCACAAACGTTGCCAATGACTACATCAACTTCGGACAGGAATACGTGTGGCATTGCCATCTGCTTGGTCATGAAGAGAACGACATGATGCGGCCGATGATCTTCCAGGTGCCGCCAGAACCGCCGGCAAGTCTTGTGGCCGACGGCGTTAGCCAGTCACCAAACGCCGTACTTACTTTTAGCGATAGCTCTGCAACAGAAACAGGGTTCGTGGTCCAGCGCGACACGGATCCATCGTTCCCGAATCCGATCACGCTTCCGGGGATCGCGGCAAGCACACCGCAAAATGTAATCGGACAGGGCAACAGCGCTGGAAGCTCCATCTCCACTGTCGATTCATCCGCGAACACAATTACTTGCGCGGTAACGCCCTGCGCAATTTATTACCGCGCACAGGCCATCGACAGCAAGGCATTTAATGGATACAACGCCGCCGGCGCAATGCAGCTGCAGACGCTTTCCTCACTGTGGTCGAATGTGGCCCAGGTAGGAACGGCTCCGAGCGCCACTATTGGCCCGATGGCCCTTTCATTTGGCAGTCAACTCGTCGGAACAATCAGCACTGTCCAGTTCGTGACCATTTCCAATGTGGGCACGGCCCCCTTGGTTGTCAGCAACATTTCCATCATGGG
>JANXQR010000778.1 GCA_025353435.1 Acidobacteriota bacterium
TGAACAAACGTGGTGTGGTGGTCCCAACGGGATTTGAACCCGTGTTTTAACGCGATCTCGACTTCGCCCTTATTCTTCAGAGGCTTCGAACATTTTCCTCAACTCAAAAAGGGGGGCGATTAAAACAAGAGAGTGTCAAATCGGGTCGACGATCCACATTGCCGCCCAACGCCGCGTTGAACAGCAGGGGGCACAGACAGAGCGGGAAACGGCGCCGCTTCACCACGTTGGCCTCGAACGCAAAGTTAGGTCAAGACAATTAACCGGATCACTCATTTCTCTAAACGAAATCGATTAAGCGTAGCGAGTAGGTCTTCTTTCAATAACACCAACTCACATAGCTTTCTTTGCTTTTCGTTTTGATCGAGGGTCATGACATAAAGGGCAATGTATGTGCCGTCGGATAACGCGGAGGCGTGCTCTGGGAATTGGAGCCAACGTTCTGATACTTGGCAGGGCACGCGACGCGCGTTGAGGTTGAGGCGAGCACGCCGTTCTTTGCTGCCCGGAAACCGAGTTATCTTCCCCATGTAACCCTCTCGAACCTAACGCTCAGCTCACCTACGCAGCTATGTCGAGGTGAAGCGGGTGGTGAGACAGCATCAAACGAGTTTCTTCCATCGCTTAAAGGCCGAAATGTCCTCAGCCGTGAGAATGAACCACTCGCCCTCGCCGCGCTTGCTTTCGAACCGCTTGTGCCAGTAAGCCTCAACACCGACCGGATCATCGGTTTCTATGCGGTGAATTGTCGTGGGAGGAATCGGAATCTTGATGCCGAGCTCCCATTCTCTACGCCCCATCGAATTTGTGCGACCGATTTTGTGATGTTTCCCAGATTTCATGAGGTACACAAACCCGGTAGCAATCTTCGTTTTCGAACTACCTGCCGTAGTGGCGAGTCCTCCAATCGTTTGCAGCTTAACCTCGCACAGGGTGCGCACGTTCTCAAAATCATGGGTGGCATTGCAGAAAGCAACAACCGCCTTTAGTAGCTTTTCCTTGCCTTTAAACCGACGAAAAGTTTTCTCGCTAGGAAATCCAGGATTGTTGTATGATTCTCGAATCAATTCGCCTTGTAGCGGAAGGCGGCCTAGCTTCGCCACGAGCTTAGCGTAGTTTTCGGCGAGCGACTCCTCGCTAAGAGGCTGCTGAAAAGCATTGCGAGCGAAACCGGCCTCTTGCACCGCATCGCCCCACCGTAACCAATGCAACGGGTACCAATCCGATTCCTTGATCCCAGTTTCGCGTTCAAACAAGCGCACACCGGGAGGCTTCCCGCCGCTTGAATCGGCAAGACGTTTGATCTCCGCCAAAATGTGTCGTTTGTCTGTCATTAATGCTGTCCAATACAGTCTAGGCGGACCCGTGTAACAGTTGAATCTGCCAATTTCTGCCGACATAACACGCCGCCATTAATTCGTGGACAATACGAGGGCGGAGGCGGGCACGCTGGTGACGGCAATTGTATCGCTCAGCGCGTTGAAGACTTCAAGGGAGTACCCCTCTGTGCCGTCAGGGGCCATGTGATGGTCCACCAGTTTCACGATGTCGCCACGACGGAGACGATGCTCCTGCACATCGCACTTCAGCACTACATCTGCGTAGAGTTCGAACTTCACTCGGTCCTCCGTTTGTCTGGAATCAGTGTAACAAACTTCATGGGTGGTGAGAATCGGGGAGATTCTGAATTTCCGATGCAACCGCTTTCCGGCGTTTCACGCCCCCGGCGGCACGCAGTGTGAAATATGGATGCCAGGTCAACGCTTCCAGTCCCACTGGGATCAGGGCCGGGATCACGAAGTTACAGTTCAAGCGCGAAGCGAATGGCGTCTTTGACCTTGGTCATAGTGGCAGGGGAAAGCTGTCCCAACTTGCGTTCTGACCGGGGTATGACCAGAGATCCGATACCTTGGACGTTGACGACGGACGGTTGGTGCAAAAAGGGGAGGTCCCCTACTGGAATTTCATAGCGACTGCCCCGATGTTGCGTGGTCAGCGGAACGTACGTGATAAGTGCACGAGGGGCGTCAGGGTCGAAGTGAGAAACGATGAGA
>JANXQR010000798.1 GCA_025353435.1 Acidobacteriota bacterium
TGACGCTATCGGACTACTTCACACGGGCATGGGGAAGATGGTAACGAGGAGCAGTGAAGAGTGAAAAGTGAAGAATTGAACGAGAGGGGCTGCCGCGAGGCGGCCCTTTTTATTTTGGTTCGGAGCGCGAGAGGTCGGCGATTCACTCGATTCATGACGACAGGGGCAGCTCAAAGTAGATGAGAGGTATTTCGCGATAGACGGCGGTGCCCACCTCACGGAATCCACACTTCCGGTAGAAGTCTCCGGCGCCGTACTCTGCGTCGTAAGCGTCGAGGCGGAGAGCAGTGGCGGGCCACTTCTTTGCGATCTCGATGGACTGTGCCAGGCACTGGCGGCCGATCCCGCTACGCTGGCGGCGGGGATGAACGGCCATGTCGGTCAGGTAGAGCGGAGTTGAGGTGGGAGGGAAGTAGGCCGTGTCGATGGCCCAGGGCTTTCGTGTGGAGAGCGTGAGGGTCGCAATCGGCTGTCCGCGGTAACGGGCTACGAAGACCGTCGCCCGGCTCATGGCGAATCGAACGCCCTTCTCTGTAATGCGGGAGACACGGAGTACTCCAGGGAACTGCGCGGCGAGATGCTCGTTGACCTCGGTTCGCAGAGTGACAAGGCCGGGGACGTCGGCGGAGGTCGCGGGTTGGAGCTTGCTGCGCATGGGCGAAGTCCAGATTACGAAGCGGCTTGTTCAGCGAGCAACTTGACGGCTGCGATGTTTGGGATTAGATCCCTTGGGAATCCGTGCCGCTGCTGGAGCCACGCGGGATCGGTGAATGAAATGGACACGCTGCCGGCAGCGTCTTCAGCGATGAGGATCTTCAGGGGCAGATCGATGGCGGTGGTGGGCGCGGCGAGCATGAGGGGCGTGCCGGCCTTGGGGTTGCCCAAGATGAGGAGTTTGGTGTCCGGCATGTGCAGTCCGGCCTTTTCGGCCTCTCCGCTGTGATCGATGAGGGCGAACAGGGTGATGCCCCTGGCTTGCAGGAGATTTTGCAAGCGAGCGACGGTTTCGTCGACGGAATGGGCGCTGGGGATGGAAAGGATGCCGTGGTCGGCGGTCGCGGGCATGAGGCACTCCTTCCGTGTGCGGCGTAGTATGGTGGCGAGCGCCGGTAGAAGCAAAAAACGGCGGCGTTGCCCGCATTCGGTTGCGATTCTGGCGCGTCCAAACTGCAAGTCGATTCTGATGAGGCGGGCAGGCCGCGGGTTGTCCTCACACTGAACGACGGCGCTGGAAGTCACGATGGCACTACCCCAAATTCCCTGTTTTGAGGCGCAACAATGACTCTGTCAATGAAAGCTCAATATGTCTGCCGGATGGCGTTCGCAGTTTCCCTGGTAATGAGCGGAAGCAGGGCGGGGGTTGCGCAGACGCCCGCGGCGCAGTTTGTGGGCTCCGATCATGCGACGGCGAAGGACTTTGCCGGCACGTGGAACTGGATGTACAAGGACAAGCGGTTTGCGACGATGACTCTGAATCTGGATGGCAATCAATTGGCGGGCACCGTCACCAACGAATGGATGAGCATGAACGAGCAGGGCCGCATCACAGGTGCGGAGAGCAGGCCGGGTTCGTCGGTGATCACGAAGGCTTCCATGAACAATGGCAAGTTGTCGATCGTGGAGAAGACGGATGGGGAAGAGCTGGAGTGGGCAATGACGCTGACTTCGCCGACCACGGCCGAGCTGAGAATCGCTGGCGCCGATGCGCCGGCAAATGCGGAAGCGATTCGGCTGGAGAAGGTGTGGTCGGAGCCGCCGGTGGATAAGTAGTCACGTCGCGTGGGCTATCGGCAAAATTTGTGCGCTGATCTTTCGACCCTGCCAAATCTCGTTGTTGTTCGTCCGTGAACGGCAAGACGAGCGAGGACAATAGAGCCTGAGGTCGAGTCTTGGGCGAAACAACGGAAAGGGATTCAGGCGCGCCGGAGGAACTGACACGGCTGGCGGATCAGCCGCGGGTGCTGGTGAGGCGAGGCGGGCCTCCGCGCGCGGGCGCACAGTGCGTTGTGTACTGGATGCAGCGTGCGATGCGGATTGTGGACAACCCCGCGCTGGACGTGGCGATTGAGGCCGGTAACCTTCTGGGTCTGCCGGTGGTGGTGTACTTCTCGGTCATCCCGAATTATCCCAACGCCAATTTGCGGCATTACCACTTCATGGCTCAGGGGTTGCGCGATGTAGCTGAGGATGCTGCGGAGCGCGGTGTGGGATTCGTATTGCACCGGCATCCCGATAACTCTCTGGACGCGTTTCTTGACGAGGTTGGCGCTGCGCTGGTGGTGGGCGACGAGAATCCCTGCCGCGAGCCTGAGCGTTGGCGGCAGGTGCTGGCCAAGCGGTTGCGGCTGCCGTTCTGGACTGTGGACGCGGATGTGGTGGTGCCGTCGCAGGTGTTCGGGCGTGACTACTTTCTGCTGCATCATTTTCGGCCGCATCTGGAGCGGGAGCTGGCGAAGTATCTCGTGAAACCAAAGCGCGTGGAGCCGCAGCATGAGTGGCGGCAGCCGAAGGGGCTGGCAAGTTATCCGGTGGAAGAGGACATCACCAAGGGGTTCGACAAGCTGGACCGGACAGTTGGTCCTGTGGACACGTTTACGGGTGGGACACATGCGGCGTTGCGACGGCTGCACGCGTTTGTGAGTCACGAGTTGGCGGGTTACGAGGAGATGCGTAACAAGCCGGAGGTGAAAGGGACGAGCCGGCTGTCGCCCTATCTGCACTTTGGCAATATTTCGCCGCTGACGATTGCGCTAGCAGTGGAGAAAGCCGTTGCCGATGGGAAGGCCCCGGAGAGCACGCGCAAACGCTATCTGGACGAGTTGATTGGGTGGCGGGAGCTGTCGGTGCTGTTCGTGAAGTACAACGCCAACTACGACAATTGGGAGTGTGCGGAGCCGTGGGCGCGCAAGACGCTGATGGAGCATGGCGGCGATCCGCGACCGGCAGCCTACACGTTGAAACAGTTGGAGCGTGCAGAGACCCACGACGAGCTTTGGAACGCGGCGCAGAGGGAGATGGTGGACACGGGCTGGATGCACAACTACATGCGCATGTACTGGGCGAAGAAGATTCTGGAGTGGTCGCCCGACCCGGCCAGGGCGTTTGAATGGGCGGTGATGCTGAACGATAAATATGAGCTGGACGGGCGCGATCCAAATGGGTACGCGGGGGTTGCGTGGGCGATTGTGGGCAAGCATGATCGGCCCTGGTTCGATAAGCCGGTGTTTGGGACGGTGCGGCCCATGTCGGGGGCGGCGACGGCGAAGAAGTTCGATGCGAAGGCTTATGTGGCGCGGAACTCAGTGGCAGGGAATGGGGGCCAGAAAGCCTCTTGATTGGGAGTTAAACAGCGGGCGCTGTTGGGGTTGAAGAGTATGTAGTGGCGGTCACAAGGGTGGACGAGAATGTGTCCTAGAATGGGTCACACTTTCCAATCTGGGCCATTGTTTCCTTAGAGGGCGCTCATTTTCAGTGGGCATGCGCCTGCACCCGTGGAAGATTGCGGGGAAGGGACCGGATTTGGATCCCGGGTGCGCGTGCCATGAGGCTCTGCAAGAAGATCGTCTCCGCGGCTGCGGTTGGGTGCAGCTCTCGATGTTTTGCCTGGTGTGGATCTCTGCGGAATTGGGCGGTGGGGCTTGTTTGGGTTGCGTTTCTGGGATTGACTCTGGGGACGGCTTCGGCGCAGGATGCGGCTGTTGGGGTGCGTTCAGCGACACCATCTTCGGGGCCCGAAAGAGTGACTCAAGCGACCGGGCAGCGCGTTCCGGCGCGCGTATTGCAGGCGCGGCGATTCCTGGCGGGGCGAGCAATTCGACCGCGGCGAACACCCATTGGCCATCCTGAGACTGCTGTGAATCTTGCAATGGCGAAAGGGCAGACGGTGCCGGCTACAGCGACATGGACTCCGTTGGGGCCCACGGCCGTGATCTCACCGAATTATGGTCTGGTGACGGGGCGGGTGTCGTCGCTGGCTCTTGATCCCTCGGACGCGACCGGCAACACGCTGTATGTGGGCACGACGGGCGGCGGCGTGTGGAAGGCAATAAACGCGGCCACGGAAGATAAGGCAAACATCGTCTTTACGCCACTGACCGATGCCCTGGGTGCGCTCAACGGCGCCGTGGATGCGTCGATCAGCATTGGAGCGCTTGCGGTGCAGCCGGGCGGAACGGGCGTAATTCTGGCGGGAACCGGCGACCCCAACGACGCGCTGGACTCGTACTACGGAGCGGGGATTCTACGCTCGGCGGATGGTGGGAATACGTGGTCGCTGATTGCCAAGTCGAACGACTGGCAGATGGGATTCGGTCGCCTGGATTATGGGTTCTACGGAGAGGGATTCGCAGGATTTGCATGGTGGAGTCCGCCGCTGAATCCGCATCTTGTGAGGACGGCGAATCCGTCGCTTGTGGTGGCTGCGGTTTCGCGGTCGGCTGAGGGTGAGTTGGTGGATGCGGGAGTAGACGGTTCCAGTTACAAGGGACTGTACTACTCGCTAGACGCTGGTGTTACATGGCTGCTGGCGCGCATCACGGATGGAATCGGCAAGGATGTACAGGGGTCGATGGACGACTTTTCGGCGAGCAATGGCAGCGCCGCGACGTCGGTAATTTGGAATCGATGGCGCGGGATATTTCTGGCGGCGGTGCGTTTTCATGGATATTACCAATCGACCGACGGAGTGACTTGGACGAGGCTGGCCTTGCAGCCGGGGGCTGGGCTGACGACAGCCATGTGTCCTATAAATCCAATGACTGCGGGTTCGCCAGATTGCCCAATCTTCCGCGGTGCGCTGGCGGTAAATCCGCAGACGGGCGACACGTTTGCTTGGACCGTCGACGAGAATAATCAGGATCAGGGGATATGGCAGGATGTGTGCGCGCCGAGTGGAGACTCGTGTACAAAGGCGCTCTCGTTTGGGAAGCAGTGGAGCACGACTCCGATTGAAGAGGTCGGGTCGACGACGATTGTGAATGGCGACTACACCCTGGCGCTGGCGGCGGTGCCGTCGGGCCAGGACACTCTGCTGCTGGCTGGGGACAACGACCTTTGGAAGTGCAGCCTGGCGATGGGCTGCGTATGGCGGAACACGACGAATATCTCGACTTGTATGAGCGCGCAGGTGGGCGAATACCAGCATGCGCTGGAGTGGAGCGGGGCGAATCCGCTGGAAGTGTTTGTGGGCAACGACAGCGGGCTGTGGCGGTCGCTTGATGCGATTGGAGAGACGGGGTCGGAGTGCGCGTCAGAGGATGGGAGCCATTGGCAGAATCTGAATGGTGGGCTGGGATCGCTGGCTGAAGTGGAGAGCATGTCGGCTGTGGGTGCGACGCCCTACACCATGATGGCGGGGCTAGGCGCGAATGGAACCGCGGGAGTGAAGGGCACTACCGCAGCCACGCAGAATTGGCCGCAAATTCTGAGCGGCGAGGGCGGCCCGGTGGTGATTGACCCGACCAACCCCGACAACTGGTACGTCAACAACGGAGTGGGAGTATCGATCCACGTTTGTGCCAAGGTCGGATTGTGCACGCCTGCGGATTTTGGCGATTCGCCGGTGGTGTCGAACGCCGACGTTGGGGATGATGGAATGACGATGACGCAACAACTGGCGCCGTTCCTGGTTGATCCGGTGGACGCAACGCAACTGCTGATTGCCACGTGCCGATTGTGGCGCGGTCCGGCGAACGGTGTAGGGTGGACCACTACAAATGCGGTCACGGCCATGCTCGACGGGAACCTGGGAAATGCGTCCTGCGGCGGGAATGCGCTAATCAGGTCGATGGCGGCGATGTCACTGCCGGGCGGCGGAGAGATTGTTTACGTGGGCGTCTATGGTGCACTCGACGGTGGGGCCACGGTCGCGGGCCATGTGCTGAGTGCCACGATGGATGCGAACGGAACGTGGTCGGCGTGGGAGGACTTGACGCTAAGCCCGGTAGCTGGCGATCAAAACCCGATGAATGCCTATGGGCTGGATGTTACGAGCGTGACGGTAGACTCGCATGACAAGACCGGAAACACTGTTTATGTGACGATTGCGGGAATTCCGAATCCCAAGCGACCGGTTGCTCTCCTCTATCGTCTGTATCGTTCGACTGACGGCGTGGCGCGCTGGCAGGGCATTGCTTCGAACTTGCCGAGGGCACCGGCCAACGCGCTGGTGGTGGACCCGGCGGACGCGAATACTGTCTATGTGGCGACGGACGCGGGAGTGTTCTCGACGCGCACGGTGGGCACGTGCGCCATCGTAGGCGGGGATTGCTGGGCGCCGTACGGTGCGGGTCTGCCGATGGCACCCGTGGTTGCGCTAAGCGCTTCGCCAGTCGGGGCAAGTCCCAGCATGCTGGTAGCCGGGACCTACGGTCGCGGCGTGTGGCAGACTCCTCTCCTGACGAACGCGTGGATTCTGACGACGGCAAAATTCGACCCGAGCACGCTTTCTTTTGCGACCCAGACAAATGGGACCATCAGTGGGGCAAAGACGGTCACAATCACGAATACGGGCACGCTCGCGCTTACGCCCGCGTCGGTCACGGCGACAGGGGATTTCGGGGAGACAGACAACTGCGCTCAACTTTCGATTGGGCCGGGTGCGAACTGTTCGATCGACGTGGTGTTTTCGCCGACACAGGCCGGAGCGCGCTTGGGACAGCTGACCATCGCTATGAACGTGCTGGGCGGATCAATCACGGTGAGCCTCTCCGGTACGGGCGTGTCGACTGGCACTGTGCAACTGAGTCCCACAAAAGTCGACTTTGGACAGGTGTTGGTGGGGGCGAATTCTGACGGCTTCCAGGTGACTGTGGAGAACGCTGGAGGGACCGCAGTGCCGATATCGAGTATTACTGCAAGCGGGCCGTTCCAGTTGACAGCGAATTCGTGCGGCACGACGTTGCTGCCCGCAAACCACGATTGTGTACTGATGGTTGTTTTCCAGCCTACGGCAGCTGGACCCGCAACGGGAACGCTAACGATGGTGGATGAGGCGGGTACGCAAACGGTGCAACTGATTGGCACGGGGACCTCGCCGCCGACAGATACGCTTTCAGCGCAGACGCTGAGTTTTCCATCGACGATCATCGGCCAGACATCAGGTGCGCAGACCGTATCGATCACCAACAGCGGAACGAATCCGCTCACCTCGATTCAACTTTCGATTGCGGGAGCGTTCCTGTATTCGCATAACTGCACCACGCAACTGGTGTCGCAATCGAGCTGTTCGATCAGTGTGCAGTTTCTGCCCACCGTGCAAGGTCCGCAGGCCGGGACACTCACGGTTTCCGACATCCTCAAGACGCAGACAGT
>JANXQR010000804.1 GCA_025353435.1 Acidobacteriota bacterium
TGGTTGGTGGCGTCAATCCGACGCTTCACATCGGCCAACTGGGCGTCGGTGGCCCCAGGGCGCCGTGCTTCGTCTTCAATGTGCCAGAGCTCGAAATTTGCGCGATGCTGGCGCGCCACGAGGATTAAGAATGCATCGGTCTCCGGATTGGCGTCCGGCCGGTCGTCTGCATGCCACCGCGTAACGAGGCGGTCGTGAAGGGTGGTTATGCCGGAGCCTGAAATCATGGCTATCTCACCGCCGCAATCGCTCGCCGCAGCTTGATGAACTCCGAGATGAAGGTTTCAAACAGCCATCCAAATCCAAACCAGAACAGAAAATTCACCGCGGCGACGGCCCACAATCGAGACACATAAATGACTCCCGTCAATAGCGCGGCAAGCTCACCTGGAACCACAAGGGCGAAAGCCGCCCTCCTGATTACACTCATCACCGGGTTGGAGTCCAGGGTGATGAGGCTCCGAATGTGATAGGTCAGAAGTGCGGACACGCTTCCCAGCACAACGCCGGCGATGATGCCTCTGTATCGTGCGGCCAACATGATTCTTTGCGTTCCTATGCGACTCGATTCGGTTCAGTCTAACGGGTCTGGCATGACGAGTCTATGGTAGAACTATCGACACTGGCTGGTCCACGTCCATCACAGGGGAGGTGCAATGGCCGACAAAATTGAGCGAATTCTCTGCATATCGAGCTATGAGAAGGGCCAGGACTTCCTGCGCCAGTGTGCGGACATGGGCGTCAGGCCCACGTTGCTGACCGTTGAGAAGCTTCGTGACGGAGACTGGCCTTGGGACTGCCTCGAAAACATTGTTTGCATGCCGGAGGATCTGACGCGCGAGCAGATTTTGAACACCGTCTGCTGGATGGCGCGCGAGCGGCGGTTCGATCGCGTGGTGGCACTGGATGAATTCGACCAGGAGACAGCGGCGGCGGTTCGCGAGCACTGGCGCCTGCCCGGCATGAACCTGAGCACCACCGCGTTCTATCGGGACAAGCTTGCCATGCGTACCGGCGCTCGTGAAGCCGGATTTCTTGTTCCGGAATTCTGCCGCGTTCTCAACTACGACGACCTGCGTCATTACATGGCATCCGTTCCGGGGCCTTGGCTGCTGAAGCCGCGCGCTGAGGCCTCAGCACTCGGCATTCGCAAGATTCAGGAGCCTGAGCAACTGTGGCGCAGCCTTGATGAATTGGGTGATCGTCAAAGCTATTTTCTGATGGAACGATTTGTCCCCGGCGACATCTTTCATGTCGACTCGATTGTGAGCGAGGGCCGGGTGATTTTTTCAGTGGTTCATCAATACGGTCGGCCGCCCATGCAGGTGATGCATGAGGGAGGCGTCTTTACTACGCGAACGGTCGACCGCACCAGTCCAGAGTGGCGGGACCTGACCGACTTCAATGATCGGCTTGCGCCCGGGTTGGGCATGGTCAGTGGTGTCACCCACGGCGAGTACATCCGCGCCAACGCCGATGGCCGCTTCTACTTTCTTGAGATCGCGGCCCGTGTCGGCGGAGCCTTTATCGTCGACCTGGTACAGGCATCCACCGGTATCAATCTCTGGCGCGAGTGGGCCAGGCTTGAAGTGGCACCTATGCTGGGAACGCCTTATGCTCTGCCGCCCAATTACGAGGAGTACGCCGGCAGCGTGCTATGCCTGGCGCAGACGGCTGAACCGGATACCAGCAGCTTCGACGCGCCTGAGATTGTGTATCGCATGAAGAAGCACCACCACGCTGGGCTCATCGTGCGCTCGCCCAATCCCGCTCGCGTTAAGGATCTGCTGGAGGATTACGGCGATCAGTTTGCGCGGCGCTACCTGGCCACCATGCCGGCGCCTGACAAGCCGACAGCCTGAGAAACACAATTCGTGAAAAATCCTCCGGCTCGCATCTCTGCGCTTGAGCTTCAGGTTGCCCGCAGTTTATGGTGATTCGGGCGGTCGCGTATGGCCTCCGTCCAAAGGAGAAGATTATGAACCTGACCGAGCAACCTGAAATTGTGAATTGGCCCGAAACTTCTTACGTTTTCATCGAAAAAGTTGGTCCCTTTATGCAGAATGCAGGCGCAGCCTGGCAGGCGGCCCACAAGCTCGCGCCGGAACTCCGGTTGCACAATCGCGTGATCGGATATATGAGCCTCTACAAAATTGGGCCGAAGATCTATCGTGCGGGATTTGCGCTTGAAGCGCCGCCGACACAGCTGCCGGAAGGCTTCAGCTACGAGTTGTTCCCCGGCGGCATATACAGCCGATTCACGCTGAACGGTTCCTACACACAATTGCCGCAAGCATCGGGGCGCGTCTGGGAACTGGTTGCCGAGCAGGGAATCAAGCTTCGCGATGACTTTACCATTGAAAACTACGTCAACGACCCAAGCGTTACGCCGGAAGATGAGCTGATCACCCAGATCCTTGTTCCGACTGCGTAGCGGTTCCAATGATGTAACTTTAGGGACGGCACAAGGAACTCTCTTCATGGAACAAAATCTGGAAAACACAACTGCACTGCTCAGCCGCACGCCGGGAGCGCTCGATGCCTTGCTGCGTGGACTTCCCGACACATGGACTCGACGCAACGAGGGCGAAGGGACGTGGAGCGCGATCGAAATCGTTGGCCACCTCGCTCACGCCGAACGCGATGATTGGATGCCTCGCGTGAACTCGATTCTGCAGTTCGGCGAATCGCGCGATTTCCCGCCATTCGTTCGGGAAGGCTTCAGGGAATTCGTCGAGGGCAGGGAACTGGGGGAGGTCCTTGACGAGTTCGCCCGCCTGCGTTCGAAGAGCCTGAACGAATTGGCGAACCTGAATCTCAACCCTGCGGACATGGCGCGGCGCGGCCGGCATCCCTCATTCGGATCGGTGACATTGTCGCAATTGCTGGCCACCTGGGCCGCCCATGATGCGAACCACCTGCACCAGCTCGCGCGCGTACTTGCCTATCAATACCGAGAGGCGGTTGGCCCCTGGAGCGCGTTCCTCGGCGTCATGCACTGCGACGGGCACGGCGCCAAGGGCTGAGGCGCGCCAGAGCGCGAAGAGATGAGGATCAGGGCAAAGAATGATGCGGGCGGAAGGAATGGTGAGCTCGGTGCGGCTCGAACGCACGACCCACGCCTTAAAAGGGCGTTGCTCTACCAACTGAGCTACGAGCTCACATCGTTAGTAAGTCGGTTGGTATGAACGACTTACAACAACATCTTGACCTTGACCAGAGATCGTATTGGTGGCCAAGGAACCACTTTGAGAACCACTTTGTTCCGGAACGGTACCTGGTTTAGGAACCAGGCATTCCAGCGCTTCAAGCTGAATTTCACCGGCTAAGTGGGCGTAACGTTGAGTTTGGCTCAGAGATTTATGGCCCATGAGCTTAGATACTTCGTGGAGCGGAACTCGATTCATGACGAGTCGGCTTGCAAAAGTGTGGCGTAGGGTATGCAAAGTTACGCCCTCGATGCCGGCCTGCTTGAGGGCGGTCTCAAACCACTTCCGCGGGTTCCTGATAGGTTCCTTGCGCTTCGATAGAAACAGTGGCGCGTTTGCCGGATGGCCGAGGCGCGCATGCTCCTTGAGAAGTCGGTCCAGAACCGAATGGGCAGCCGAGTTCAGATGCACGTAGCGGTCGCTGCCGTTGTTCGTCTTGTCCAGGTAGATGACACGGTCGGTAAGGCTCACCTGATCCCCGTCGGTGGTGAACTGCTCTCCCTTACGCATTCCAGTATACAGGGCAATGTCCAGCTGATCCAGGGAGGTCTGAGCGCCGGACATGATGCGTCCGCGCAGCTTGGCCTTGATGGCTTTCCTGAGGTCGGCCTCTTCCTGGTCAGTCAGGTTGCGCACCCGGCCCATGGGCTCCTTGTTGCGCCGGACCAGAAGCATCGGGTTGCGCGTCACCTTTTCGGCCCGCATGGCCTCACGGAAGCAGGAACTGATGGACGACTTGTAGCGATTCTGAGTTGCTGAAGACCATTCCCGTTCCTCGGCCTCCTCATCCATCCAAACACTCGGCAGCGTCTTCATTCGTAACAAGAGGACGCGCGCCAAGCCTGTCATAAAGAAGATTCCAACGCGTGTTGCCTATTGGGTATAGTGCGTTCAGCGGCTTTCAGACACGCGAGGTCGTCCAAATGCCAAGATCCTGCATCGCATCCATCTCGGTTCTTGGATTCTTGGCCCTCGGCATTCTGGCCGCGGCTCAACCTGCCGCATCCCCGCAAGCATCGCCGGCGCAAGCGGGCATCGTGGAGCAACTTAATTTCGGCACGTCCTTGTCACCGCTCAGCGGCCCGTGGAAGTTTCAAATTGGCGACTCGCCTCGCGATCCCCGAGACGGCGCGCCGTTGTGGGCGGCG
>JANXQR010000822.1 GCA_025353435.1 Acidobacteriota bacterium
CAATTTCCGGAACCAAGGCCGTAGGATTCGCGCAGTGCCAGTATCGCGGGGCAGCTGTGAACTGTGGACCACGCGGACTGCTTGGCGAATCGGATCACCTGTTTCGCAACAAAGGTGATGGCACGTTTGAAGACGTAACCGTGAAGGCTGGGGTCGAAGACAAGGACCGCTTTTACGGGTTCACCGCAATCTTTGTGGACATCAATGGCGATGGTAAACCGGACCTTGTTGTCGGCAACGACTCTGAGCCGAACTTTCTCTACATCAACAAAGGCGACGGCACATTTGACGATCAGAGTTATGTGTCAGGTTTCGCGCTCAACAAGGATGGGCGCGAGATTGCCTCGATGGGCATTGCCGCTGGCGACTACGAGAACAACGGACTGATCGATTTCTTCATTAGCGACTTCGGCGATGACTACAAAGTCCTGTATCACAACGATGGCGACGCAAGCTTCACCGATGTAAGTTACAAGGCGGGGATTGCACAGCCGACAATTCCGTTTGTCGGCTGGGGCGATGGCTTCTTCGATTTCGACAACGATGGATGGCTCGATCTTTTCGAAGTGAACGGGCATGTGTACCCACAGGTCGATCAGCATGATTGGGGAACGAGCTTCGCGGAGCGCCCGCTGCTGTTTCACAACATTCCCGACGCTAACGGCAAGGATCGTAAGTTCGAGATCATTCCGCCGGTTGTAGGCACCGGGCTTGCCGATGTGATTTCCGGACGCGGCATGGCGTACGGCGATCTGTTTAACGACGGCAAGATTGATGTGATCATCAACCCGGTCGATGGCCCGCCGGTGCTGCTTCGCAACGTGAACCCCGACAAGCATCACTGGGTGGAGATGAAGCTGGTGGGTGGCCCCAAGAGCCCGCGCGATGCCACCTGCGCGACGGTCTATTTGAAGGCGAATGGCACGCGCATGCGGCAGGACGTGTTATCGAGCGGCAGCTACATTTCAGCTAACGATCCCCGACCTCATTTCGGGCTCGGCGATGTCACCGATGCGGGATCGGCGGAGATTCACTGGCCTTCCGGAAAAGTCGAAACCATCAAGCTGCCGGCGGTCGATCGCATCTACACCATTGAGGAAGGCGTTGGCATTACCGGCGCGCTGTGCGCTGGAATAAAGTGCCCGGATGCGAAGGCTCCGGGGAAGTGAGCCGCCCTTGCTGATGCATCGATGCGTGGCTACTTTTCTCGCGTTGCTGGTGTGGGATGTGAGCGCGACGGGACAGCAGGCCAATCCATCCGGAAAACAACCTGATCGACCAGCATCGCAGCCGCCTTCCGGCATGGGTGGCATTTCCTCAGCCGGCACCTTCGCGCCAGTTTATGACACGCAGAAGCGTCCCATCACCGCCGGCGGATTCGTTGACGCCGGGCCCGTCGTCTTCGAGGATGCCAGCAAAGCATCGGGGCTCTCGAAATGGCAGCACGTCATGGGCACACTGCAAAAAAAGTACATCCTTGAGACCGATGGTTCCGGCGTCGGGCTCATCGACTACGACAACGACGGCTGGCTCGATATCTACCTCGTCAACGGATCGACTTACGATGCTTTGAGAGGCAAGAAGACTTCGCCGCACGCAGCTCTCTTCCACAACAACCACGACGGAACATTCACTGATGTGGCAGCGAAAGCCGGCGTGACCAATGATCGCTGGGGTTTCGGCGTAGCCATTGCCGATTACGACAATGATGGCTGGCCTGACATCTTCGTCTGCAACTTCGGCAAGAACCGTCTCTTCCACAACAACCACGATGGAACCTTCACCGATGTCGCGGAAAAGGCCGGCGTGACACTCGGCAACTGGAGCGATGGCGCCACGTGGGGCGACTATGATGGCGATGGTCGGCTCGATCTTTTCGTCTCCGGCTACGTGCATTACGACCTTGCGTACCAGCCGTTAGCCAACGACGGCAAGACCGCCTTCGCCTTCTGCCAACTTCACGGCGTTCCTGTCATGTGTGGCCCTCGCGGATTGATGGGCGAACCGGACCACCTCTTTCACAACAACGGCGATGGCACATTTACCGACGTCAGCGTTAAAGCAGGCGTCTCCGACTCCGGCGCGTATTACGGATTCACCTCGATCTTTGTCGATGTGAACAACGACGGCAAAGTTGACCTGCTTGTAGCGAACGACTCGGAACCCAACTACCTCTACATCAACAAGGGAGATGGAACGTTCGAGGATCAGAGCTACGTGTCCGGCTTCGCGCTCAACAAAGATGGGCGCGAGATCGCGTCGATGGGGCTCGCAGTCGGTGACTACGGCAACGATGGATTGGTCGACTTGCTAGTGACGGATTTCTCTGACGACTTCAAGGCGCTCTACCACAATGACGGAGAAGCCAGCTTTACCGATATGGCCGACCAGGCGGACATCGCGCAAATGGCAGTGCCATTTGTGGGATGGGGCGCCGGGTTTCCCGACTACGACAACGACGGCTGGAAGGACATCATGATGATCAACGGTCACGTCTATCCGGAAGTCGATCAGCACGATTGGGGCACCACCTTCAACGAGCGCGCCCTGCTGTTCCGCAACCTTGGAAATGGCAAGTTCGCCTACGTGCCTCCGGTGAAAGGTTCAGGCCTGGCCACCCTGACATCGGGGCGCGGGGCGGCCTTCGGCGACCTGTTCAACAACGGAAAGATCGACGTGGTAATCAATCCCATTGACGGCCCTCCAGTGCTGCTGAAGAACGTCAACGCCGACCATCATCACTGGGTGGAGTTGAAACTCGTTGGCGGCCCGAAGAGCCCGCACGACGCCGTCGGAACAACTGTTTACCTGAGCGCAAACGGAATGCGGCAGCGTGAAGACGTGATGAGCGGCGGCAGCTACATCTCCTCGAACGACCAGCGTGCGCACTTCGGTCTAGGTGATTCAACCGACCCCGCCACCGCCGAGATCCACTGGCCTTCGGGAGCGAAAGAGTCCGTGAAGCTGCCTGCAGTCGACAGGATCTACACCATTCGCGAGGGCTCTGGAATCGTCGACGCACTTTGCGGAGGCAAGCGCTGCACCCCCGGGACTGCAGGCAAAAAAACTCCCCATCCGCCTCTGATGAAAAAGTAAAGGGCGAATGGCCGCCTAGCCATCCGCCCCCTGATTCTTCGCGAGAAAGCCGTAAACTAAAAAACTCCTGCGAGGAACGTCTCGATGGGCGAAATCCGCTCGCCCGTCGCGCCGCTTCGAGCCAGAACCAACGGTGAAAGCGTAATCACCGGACAAGGCGATTGCGCCAGCACCTTGTACACAACCCCGTGCCGGGTGATCGCCGCGAACGCCGACGCGCCCTGAGCTCCGAGAACAATTAGATCGGCTTTCTGCGCCCGAGCCTGGTACAACATTTCCTCGGTCGGATCGCCTGGCACCACGATCGCCTGAACATCAATCTTCTCCTGCAAATCCGCTGGAACCAGCGAAATGAGGTCGCCTTCGATCTGGTCAATCGAGCGGCCCGCCAGAACCTGACTCCGTTCTTGCGGCTTGATTACGTGCTGCAAAATCAGTCGCGCATGGTGCTTGAGCGCCAGCTCGGCCGCAAAGCTCGCCACCACCATGCTGGTGTCCAGCATGCTCACCGCACACAAAATCGTGCGCGTCTCAAAGTTGTGGATACTGCCCTCAACCACCTGCGGGCCAACAATCATTACAGGCACGGTAGCCGTTCGCAGCACAGCCTCTGCCACCGAACCCACCAGCAGCTTGCCTATCGGTCCCGGCGAGTGAGTACCCATCACAATGCGGTCAATCTGGCGCTCGTGTGCAAGCACCAGGATCTGATCAGCCGGCAGCCCCGGGCGCACCACCACCTCCGTGCGAACTCCCGCCACCCGCGCCCGTTCCGCCAGCGGTTTCAGATGTTCAATTTCCGCCTTCGCCGCTGCCGCGTAGTCGTAGTACCGAATCCCCGAAGTCTCCGACGCCGAAACCACCAGCGTATCGTAAGCATGGAACAGGATCAGGTCCGAGCCAAACTCAGCCGCCTGAGCCAGCGCGTAGGAAAATGCCTTCTCATTTGCCGGGACTTCCGTTGCAAACAGAATGGTGCCGGGCACGCTCCATTCACCCTTCAATGCATGAGCCATAGGATTACCTCCTGGCATGCGGATAACTATGTTCAATGGCTGTAACCACGATTAGCTGTGTCTAGGCGCACATCAACGTGTGATTTAACTCACCGATTCTTAGGTCACAACTTCATGGTTCGATGCACACGCCATAGCACGCATGTTGTCACAAATCAGTTGGCGGCGGCGTAAATTTTTCCTTTCCCTTACGCCCTTAAGGAGAAAAGATGCGCAAAACGTGATCCCAATCACAGCCGCGCCACCCAACAACCTGCTCTTCTTGTCGTGGCATCCGGCGAATTCCCCCCTTGAATCATCCTTGGGCCCACTCGCCGCGATTCCGCAGGAGGCCCCATGCAGCCCATGCATCAGATTCCCGCCCGCGGCGGTTTGAATTTCGACGAAGCGCCATTCCTCGCCATCTGGGAAGTCACGCAGTCCTGTGATCTCGCCTGCAAGCACTGCCGCGCCGCCGCTCAGCCCATCGCCCACCCCGATCAGCTGTCCACCGACGAAGGCAAGGCCTTGATCGATCAGATCGCTGAAATGAAGATTCCCATCTTCGTCTTCACTGGCGGCGACCCCCTTAAGCGCCCTGATGTCTATGAGTTAATCCGCTATTCAGCCGAAAAGGGTGTCAAGGTCGCCGTCACCCCCAGCGCCACCCCGCTGCTCACCCGCGAGGCCATCTTCAAGATGAAGGAAGCCGGCGTCGTGCGCCTCGGCATCTCCCTCGACGGCTCATCGCCTGAAATTCACGACAAGTTCCGCGGCCTCCCCGGCGCCTTCGCCCGCACCATCCAGGCCGTCGAGTGGGCTGGCGAAGCCGGCCTCCCCATCCAGGTCCACACCACCATCAGCCGCCACAACGCCCACGACCTCGATAACCTCTGCAGCCTCTTCGAGAAACTCGCCATCGTCATGTGGAACGTCTTCTTCCTTGTTCCCCTCGGCCGCGGCCAGCAAGCCGACCTCCTCTCGGGCGAAGAGTTCGAGCAGGTCTTCGGCAAAATCTACGAGCTATCCCACCGCGTCAGCTTCCAGATCAAGACAACGGAAGCAATGCACTACCGCCGCTATCTCCTCCAGCACAATCTTGAGGAAAGGCGCTTGGGCCACGGCCACCCCGCCAGCGCCGCCACGGCAGGGTTGGAGTACGAGCCCGGCGCTCCCATAGCCGACCCGCGCGCCCGAGCCCAAACCTGGGCCACCCGCCGCGTCAACGACGGCAAGGGCTTCATGTTCATCTCCCACGTCGGCAACGTCTATCCCAGTGGATTTCTGCCCATTCACGCCGGCAATATTCGCGAGACGCCCCTGGCCGACATCTACCGCAACGCGCCCATCTTCAAGGCACTCCGCGACACCAGCAAGCTCGAAGGCAAATGTGGCGCATGCGAGTACAAGGAGATCTGCGGCGGTTCCCGCGCCCGCGCCTACGCCTTGACTGGAGACCCGCTGGCCGAAGAGCCCTGCTGCATCTATCAGCCGCGCAACTGGCACCCCCGCTCTCAAGCCGAGCCAGCCGCATTGTGCCAGCCTGAATTGGCCAGTCCCCTCGTCACCCTTTAGGAAGAAACAATCTCCGTGCCCCATCTTTGCGCTTTTTTTCTGGCGCAAGGGTGGGAGACCTCGACACTCAATTGGACAGGCCTTTCCACTCCGCGAGTCGACTGCGCCGGTGGGGAGGTTAGCGACTGCCACTTGCGGGGGATTAGAATCCGCCTCGTCCACTGGTAGTCTGCACTAGCGAATGGGGCGAACGAATCACCTCACGCAATTCATACCTACATCGAGGAGCCTTACGGCTCCTCGTGTTTTTTTGCCCCGAGCTTGTGGCGAGAAGGGAGCGGTTGTGGTGCGGATTGAACTGGTTCGGAGGGAGGTTGTGCGGAGGGAGCAGCGGCCTTCAGGCCGCTGAGTCAAGCCTCCTCAGCTAGCCGGCTTTAACTGCGGGCATCCTCGCGGGAGGCTGGGGATTCATCCCCAACACAATCCGAGCAGGATGGCCCTGCCGCGGCCTGTAGTCTGACTTGGCATTGAGCACGATTTGCTTTATTCAGGTAACAGCACTACAACGGAGGCTCAATTTGCTTAGCAGAACGATTGGTCCAGTAATTGTCGCCATTGCCGTTTGCCTGTCTGGGACGCTCGCGTACCCCCAGGAGCCCGTAACGCCCGCTGCCAACGTTGACGCCCTTTTCAGGGATAGCAACGTAAAGTTGAACCGCAACAAGCAGGTGGCCTTTCACATCGAGAAAGATCTGCTTCAATGCAATCACTGGAACCAAGCCGATCAATGGCTGACCGAGCGCTACCTTCAGCACAATCCCCTCGTGGCATCGGGCAGAGCCGGAGTCGTGCGCTTCTTTGCCAACCGCCCTGTCTCGGCGACTTGTGACAAGCTTGATGCTCCCGTCGTCGCCGTTTTGGCGGACGGCGATCTGGTTACAGTGGTCACGGTCGCCAATCGCAAGGACTCCAGGGGAGAACCCTACACAACCACCTGGTTCGACATGTGGAGAATTGTCGACGGCAAAGCCGATGAACACTGGGACCCGATGGGGAAGCCCTAGACACGAGCTACCGGGTGCCCCACCCTCGCCACGTAGTTGTTTTTGTGGCTAGGGTGGGATGCTGGCTGTGTCGAAGAACTCGTGGTGTGGAGGGACCCAGCACGAAGGGACCCTGTGCAGCGGAAAGAGTACGGTGGGAGCAGCGGCATTCAAGCCGTTGAATCAAGCCTCCTCAAGGAGCCGGCTTTAGCCGCGGGCATCTACGGGATCTGAAGTCAAGCGCGCCAAACGCGTCA
>JANXQR010000827.1 GCA_025353435.1 Acidobacteriota bacterium
TTGGAAGGTTAGCCTAGTTGCATGTACGAAGATTTCCATGTCACCGACCGCTGGACCGGCGAAGACCTGCACTGCCAGTGGAAAGCCAACATCGTAGCCATTGCCACCCGCCATGCAGACGCGGTCGATGTGCGCTTTGACGTGAGCGGACGCCCCATGTGGATCGCTCTGCCCTGCACCGCGTGGCTCGAGCAGAAGAAGCGCAGCGGCAAGGTGATCACCGATCAGCTCACCGCGCAAATCGCAGGCCGCTACCTGAAGCAGCTGATGGACGAGGGCTACGACAGCCAGCGCGAGATCTACACCATGACTGTCGATGAAGTCCTGACCCAGCTCGACGAAGTGGTGAAAGAAGCCAAGGCCAACCACGCCATTCCGAACCTGCCGGTTGGCATTGACGCTGCCGGGTAGCGAACAGCGCATTCACCGGACACAAATCAACTATTCGTGCCGCAAAGCCTCCATCGGCTGTACCCCGGCCGCGCGACGCGCCGGAACCCAGCTTGACCCGAGCGCCACAGCCATCAGGATCAAAACGCCCACCGAGAAGGTAACCGGATCATAAGGCTGTATCCCGTACAGCATCGACTTCACAAGGCGCGTCAGTGCAAGCGTGGCACCCACGCCGGCAACTATTCCCGCCAATGCCACCCACGTGCTTTCACGCAGAATCATGCCGCGCAAATCCCGCGGCAGCGCTCCCAGCGCCAACCGGATTCCAATCTCATTGGTGCGCTGCGCAACGCTGTACGCCATGACTCCGTAAATCCCCACGCACGCCAATGCCAGCCCCAGCACTCCAAAGCCCGCCGTGAGCGATGCGAACAGCCGCTCAAACTGCATGTTCGCTTCCATCTGTTCCCGCTGCGTGCGCAAGTCGATCATGGGCAGATCCCGATCTATCGACTGAACCACCCGCTGCAGCGAAGGAGCCAGCGCCGCGGCGCTTTGCCGCGTACGGATCGCATACGTCATGCGAAGTTCATCCGGCATCTGCACATAAGGCAGAAAGAATTGGGCCGGCGGATCTCCACGCAGATCCAGGTAGCGGTTGTCCGCGCAAATGCCGACGATCTGGTACCAATCCCCTTTCCCGTCTGCGCTCGTTCGGAACCGCTTTCCAATTGGGTTGAGGTTTGGAAATCGTTTGCGCGCCAGGCTTTGGTTGATCACCGCAACCTTCAACGAAGTCTCCGTATCCTGTGCCCCGAACCCTCGCCCCGCCACGATTGGAATTCTCATGGTATCGAAAAAGCGGTTGCCAACATGATTCATGTCTTCCGCCACGCGCGCGTTCGCGTCGGCCTTTTGTCCTTCCGGCGCAAAATATTCATTTGACATGTTGTTTGCAAGATAGGCTTCTTGGGCGGGCGCAACCAACTCCACTCCGGGCAGAGCGGCAATCGCCTGCTCCAGCCGCTTGTGCAAAATGATGCTCTTTTCCGCCGCATAGCGCGCCGGGGGTGCACTGATCTCAAACAGCACCAGGTTCTGCGCGTCAAATCCCACATCCACTGAACTCAAGGCCATGAGAGTGCGAATGAACAATCCTGCACTGACCACAAGCAGCGTCGACAGCATGACTTGAAACGCCACAATCGCTTTTCCGCCCAGCCCTTTGCGCCTTCGGCTTGCCGTTTGGGAGGTTTCCTTCAGGGTGCTGCTTACCTCGGAACGAGCAGCCATCCACGCCGGTGCCAGGCCAAACAAAATTCCCGTGATAAGCGTGATCCCCGCGGTAAATCCAAACACCCCCCAATCGAATGGGACGTTGATCTCCGGTCGCTCCCACGGATTCATCATCAGGCTGGGCAGCGCGTTGCGTCCGGCGAATGCAAGCAACAACCCACCTGCGCCACCAATTGCAGCCAGCAGCAAGCTCTCCGTGAGCAACTGGCTCAAAACCCGTCGGCGTCCCGCGCCCAATGCCAGCCGCACGCTCATCTCGCGCTGCCGTTGAGCGCCGCG
>JANXQR010000829.1 GCA_025353435.1 Acidobacteriota bacterium
GCGAACGATGGCCTCGTAGATAAGCGCCAACACTGAGCCAGAGTACGGCCATGCAAATGTGCGGCCAAGCCGCCGCCAGCCATAAGCTCGCAAAATGCTGCCGGATGATCGCAAATGATTGAGCGCCGATAGACTTCTGCTTCTCCATCGAGATACCTCCGTCTTCACCGACAGCTTGGCAACGGCCTTTCGTATGAAGTTCAAATCAACTGCACAGCGGACCGTTACCGCCGTAGTTCCTCTAATTTCTGCGTGAGTGCGTTCATTCGTTTCGCCGCCTGTGCGATTTTCTCATTCATGTCATTGAATGTCTCGACATCTTTGTTTCTGTTGAAGACAAGACCATCCCCAGTCACCCTATACGCCCCCTTTCGTTCGATTAAGAAGTTAATTAGCTTTTCGTTCCGGCTGTATCGTGGGCAATTCGCACCCTACTTGTACTCCCACACACCAGGGAAGACATGAACGGCACTGTTTCAAACCGATTCAGCCCCGCAATCTACAAAGTTTGTCACCATTTTGTAGGAGCTACAGAGTGACAAGTTGCTGGTGACTAGAGCGGCCTCGTCCCCTGATCACTTGCCACTCATCTCTCACCACTACCTCACGGTTTCCGGCGCCGCGCAAACAGTCATCAGAAGCTCCCCTCAATCGCGGAGTATATTTTCAGCACGGGCGACGATGGAATTTAGCGGCGCTCAGTGCTGCCGCCGTAAGGAGAGGCCATGTTAAAGGTATTCTGCGCTCCCGCCCGCTACACGCAAGGCCCCCATGCAACCGAGCAACTTGGGCACGAGATGAACAACCTCGGCCTTGGCGGACCTGCACTCATCATCGCCGGAGGCAGTGCGATCCGCATGCTTTCGGAGACATGGGCACAAGCCTTCGCAGCGACTGGAACGAATTATGAAGTGTTTCCATTTGACGGCGAATGCACGCTCCACGAGATCGAGCGTGGATCCCAGGCGGCGCGAGCAGCGAATGCACAGGTTGTGATCGGTGCCGGTGGTGGCAAGGTCCTGGATACCGCGCGGGCGATTGCGGCCGACCTCTCACTCCCTGTGGTCAACTGCCCCACCATTGCTTCGAGCGACGCGCCTTGCAGTGCGCTTTCGGTCATCTATACCGAAGCGGGAGAATGGGAAGCGTACCGTATTTATCGCCGCAACCCGGACCTGGTTCTGGTCGACACCACGGTCATTGCGAAGAGCCCGATTCGTCCCCTGGTATCGGGCATGGGAGATGCCCTGGCCACATGGTTTGAAGCCAAAGTATGCGCCGAGAACGGTGCTAAAAACATGCGTGGCGGCGCATCCACTCGGAGTGCCCTCGCTCTGGCCGAACTTTGCTACAAGACCCTTCTGGCAGACGGCCTCGCCGCGATCGAAGCGCTACGCGGCCAGGAGCCCAACGAGGCCCTTGAGCGGCTAGTTGAGGCGAACACGCTGCTCTCGGGCCTCGGATTTGAATCCTCCGGGCTCGCTGCCGCGCACGCCATCCATAACGGCCTCACTGCTGCGCCCGGTACCCATAACTCCATGCATGGCGAAAAGGTGGCGTTCGGGCTCTTGGCACAGCTCATGCTGGAGTCGCAATCGCAGGCCGTCATCGAGGAGGTCCTTCAATTTTCGACCAGTGTTGGGCTCCCCACTACTTTCGCGGACATCGGCATAGACGACCCAACTCCGGATCTCCTTGAAATAGTGGCCCAGCGAGCGTCGATGGCGGGCGAAACCATCCACAATGAGCCGATCGAGATCTCTCCGAAGCTGGTGATCGAAGCGATGCGGGCGGCAGACTCGGCTGGCGTCGCATTTCGCGGAGCGACTTCGGCGTTGCCAGTCCGTTACTGACCAGATGGCCGGAAAGCAG
>JANXQR010000091.1 GCA_025353435.1 Acidobacteriota bacterium
GGCTGACTTGAAAATGAACGGAGCAGGAATGGAGCAGGGATTTTCGGGTCTCATTGTAAACCGTTGATTCTATGGAGCGGGAGACCGGGATCGAACCGGCGACATTCAGCTTGGGAAGCTGACGTTCTGCCACTGAACTACTCCCGCCCGGTAAAACGAGTCCCGAAAGACCCATCTGAACCCTCATTATATACACCCCTGATTCGCGTTGTGCCCCGCGCGGTGACGTACAATTGCAGCGCCTTCGCAAGGCGCTTTCCTGTACGGCGTAATCCAATCCGGCTGGGAATCCGCTTCCGCGGAACAACTTCGCACCCTCAGGGATGGAGAGAAATTGAAGCTACCCGTTCGCAACCTCGTGCTTCTATCGATTATGGCTTCCTTCATGGCGTCAGCCCGCGCGCAGTCCGATATGGAAATCGGTGGCCAGAAAGTCGTCACCATCAGCCGCAAGGCGGCCAGCACCACCAAACCCGAGTTCACCAGCGTGACGGTCCTGCCCGGACGCGGGATGGAATTGCTGCAGATTACCGCCAACTTCCCGGGCAAAGGCAGCATTGACGTGCTTGCATCTCCCGATATGGCCGCAGCCAAGGAAATGTTGGACGTTAAAGACACGCCCAACGGCGATCTCGCCTATCGGCTCGGTTCGGTGTTCCTGGTTCCCTACCCCAATCGCATTCGCGGCAAGCTCTCCGCCGACGGCCAAACCCTAACCACCGAGTGGAAGGGCCACACCATCACACTGCCGGCCAACAACATCGGCAAGAATCCCGATGCCGAGCGGCATGCCATGCACGGGCTCATCCTGAAGTCCAAGACCGACGATGTGAAAGTCACCAAGACCGCCGGCGGCGAGCAGGTGACCGGCGTCATTCACGCCGGCGACTTCAACGGCCACTGGCTGTCGAAGACCGACATCTCTATCACAATTTCGCTGACTGCTGACTCGGTGGATGCTACCGTGGTGGCGCACAATGTGGGCGGCGAGGCGGAGCCGATTTCAATTGGCTGGCACCCCTACTTCAATCTGCCTTCGGGGGACCGGACCCAGGTCAAGATCCACATTCCCGGCGAACAACTGGCTTTGATTGACGGCTATGACAACGTGTTCCCGACCGGCAAGCTTGAGCCGGTGAAAGGTCAGTTTGACTTGAGGGCGCCGGATGGAGTGGCGCTTGCGACGAACTTCTACGACGACAACTGGAGCAAGATCGACTGGAAGAACGGCGCAGCGACGGTGAAAGTGATCGATCCGGCGGCAAAGTACGGTGTGGCGATTGAGGGCCTTTCGCCGGAGATCAAAACCATCCAAATGTATGCGCCGCCTACGCAGAAATTTGTGGCCATCGAGCACCAGTTCAATTTTGCCGACCCATTCAGCAAGGTTTGGGGCGGGATGGACACCGGAATGGTGACGTTGAAGCCGGGCCAGAGCACCAAGTGGCACGTGCGGATCAAAGTCTTCATTCCGTAGCGGTTTTTGTGTTTTAGATCACATTCAAACGCGAAAAAAACAAAACGGTCATATCCTTTGCCATCAGCGGATTACACCCCGAAGCGGGGGGAATTTGCGCTGACCGTGATTTAAATCACTCACTGGCTGACGCTGGCGGGCAGGGGACCAAAAACAGTGGTCAGTGGTCAGACAATCATGCTCAGGCGTAAGACGGCAGTAAGACACAGGCGAACGCCAGTTAGACCGCAATGGCCGGTCGTAAGACAAATTTGAAAGTTGGCCTGACGACAGTCACCCGTCGTAAGACAGTGGAAACTGAAAGCCCCTCCGGGACAGTGGTCCGGGAGGGGCGTTTTTCTTATCTATATTAAGTATGACAGGTCCCAGTAATTAATCATGGATTTTTGAAAATATCTTTTAGCCTTGTTTTGTGCGAGTTGCAACGTTTTCCACAGGTTGGGGGCTTGACAACTTTTTCCGAGCGACTCCGGGGGACCTCAAAAGTGGGTTCCAAGGTAATGAATAGAAACAAGGCAACTGAAGATTCTTCGACCGCGCTCAGCATGATAACGGAAGGGGACCGGGGGGTAGTCCGTTCATCCAACTCCGGGCACGAAAGGTCCGGAGATGGGTGAATCGGGTGCTGACTAGCGGCGGCTGACTTTGGTTGCAGGGACGCCGATTGCTTCGCCAGAAACTACGAGTTCCACACGGCGGTTGCTCTGGCGACCGCCCGAGTTATCGTTTGAGGATACAGGGGAGGAATTGCCGAACCCCGAAGCGCTGACTGAGGCCGATGCAACGCCTTGTTTGACGAGGTAGTCGCGCACCGAGCCGGCGCGATTTTGCGAGAGGCGCTGGTTCATGTCGTCGCTGCCCACGTTATCGGTGTATCCGCCGACCTCTATGTTGAGGCTTGGATAAGAGAGCAGGATTCCAGCCACCTTGGCCAGTTTCTCGCGCGCGCCGGGATTCAGGGCAAACTTCCCGGTATCGAACAAGACATCGGACATATTGACGATGAGGCCGCGGGCGCTGTCGCGGGTTTGCAGAATCTGATTCAAGCGTTCTTCCAGCTGGGCACGAAGAGCGGCTTTGTCGGTGACGGCCTCGTGCTCGTTCTGCTGTGCCCGTAGTTCTCCGGCGCGGGATTGGTCGGCAGCACTATTGGCAGCATTAATCTGTGCGGCAGAAGCGGTCTGGTTCGCGGCCATGTCTGCTTGAGCTTTAACGGCATCGGCCTGCGCCTTTGCAGAAGTAGCTTGAGCGGCGGCCAATCCGGTTTGAGAGGTGATGGCATCTGCCTTGGCGACGGCCAAATTGGCTTGCGACGTTGCGGCGTCGGCCTGCGCCCTGTTGCGGTCGGCTTGGGCAGCCGCGCTGTCTGACTGGGCCGCGGCGCTATCCGACTCCGCTCTTGCCCGTTGGGCCTGGGCGAGGGCGTTATCCGATTGGGCCAGGGCGTTGGCAGCTTGAGCGCGATCATTGTCGGACTGAGCGCGCGCGGTATCGGACTCGGCCAAATTTCTCTGACGGTTGGCTTCGCCGGTTTGCGCCTGCGAGTTGGCGAGCGCATTGGCAGAGTTCCGTAACTCGCCCTTATGAATTGCTTCATCAAGATTCTTAACGGCGATGGCACGCGCATCTTCCGCAGTTTGGACCGTTTCGCGCGAGATGGCAATCAGCTCTTTTTTGGAAGAGTGCTTATTGATGGCATAAGAATCGGCGTTGTCCATCAATTTCACTGCATGCTGATAGCTCTCGTTGGCGAATCGTTCCGCGCCTTCCGATTGAGCGATGCGGACTGCGTTGCGAGCCTCCATGAATTCGAGCGGAAGCCTTGCATCAAGAACCACCGGGTCGAACTTATAGCCTGTGGGGATGTAACCGCCTCGGCCCATCAATTCAAATTGGGCGTTGACGGCTTCGGTTGTTCCCCTTGTGTCAGATCGAACTATGTTCTCGAGCACTACGACGTCGCTCGGCTGCCGAACGGCGTAATAGGGCTCTGCAGTAACGATCATGGCGAACGCTTGAAGGTCGGTAGTTACCTTGAGCTTGCTGCGATGGTTGCCGCCGACGAGCACTTCACCGAGATTGACGCACCTGCCCTCGGGCGATATGGCCCAAAGGACGTAAGTAAGGTACTCGCTGCCGAATGCCGTGGGTTTCTGCAATTCGCCGAACTCAGCTTCAATGGCGATCGATCCGCGCTGGCTCTTGACTTCGGCAACTCCACTTGCGGACGGCATCATGGCGGTACCGGCAAAGTCAATTTTTGTAGAGGCGCCGTGATGCCGATAGTTAACGGCCTGGACGGTCCGCGTGGTCATGTGCGCAACATACAGAGGTGCGCTTCGGTTGGAATCATCGGGCATGGTGGCCTGGGCACTGGCTTGCGCCAATGCACCCACGCCGACAGCGATGCCGACTACAACAAAAAGCTTGGTATTCACAGTTTCTCCCACAGGCGGATGCCTGCCGTGGTGCAAGTATCGACGAGATAATTAGGGCGAAGAGACGCTGTTCCGAGCGCGCGTCCGACTTAGCCCAAGCCATGCGTCACTAACCGATGTGAATCCGGCTCATGGAGTGGAAGATGCCGAAGACGTTGAGGAGCCAGAGGACCACGGCGATTACAACAACGCCATTCAGGATTGATTTGATATTGCTCTGCATGGGGATGAAGCGATTCACAAGCCAGAGCAGGACGCCTACGACGATCAGCGTGATGACAAGATTGATAAGTGGCATACGATTCCCTCTTCGTGAGACTTAGTCGATGTGCGCGGGACAGGTTACTGCCCGCGCACCGGGATAAGTCATTGGCGGTTTGTACCCTGGAACTTACTTGGCATCGGCAATGGCGCTGGTGTGAGCAGCGCTTGTAACTGCCCTAATGAAGGCCAAAGTCGAATTAGGCTTATGGATTTGGCCGGCCAGTGTGGCACGGAAGGAAGGCTCACTGCGGTAAATTGCGCGAGTGGAATCCTTATCCTGCTGAACAATTGCGCCATCCAGAGAGATACCGGCAAACACGCCTTTGGAGCGCGAGTAAGTGAGAATCTCCGAATCCATCTTCCAATCAGTACCAGCGGAAGCGTGGCGCCCGACCGGTCCGGCTGAGGCGGAGGCGTCGGCGCCGACTTTGAACTTGCTCGAAAGCATGTGCTGCAGGCCGTGGTCGTTCATGACCAGCATCACGAGGTCGACGCCCTCAACGCCAATCTGCAATCCCCAGCTTCCACCGCCGATGGACACGAAGGCCGGCGCGCTCCAACCCTCGGGCGTACGGCATGTGGCAACGCCGCGGCCGTGCTCCGCACCGATGACGAACCCGCCTTTGACCAGGTGAGGAACGACGACGATGCACTTGGCATTGCTGATCACTTCTTCTGGAATTCCCTTATCCGGTGTGTGGATCATGGCGGAAAGCGTTTCCGAAGCCATGTTCAAACGTTCAATCGACTCCTGGCGTCCGGATTCGGCCGACAGGTTTCCTGCTGTCAGCGCTAGTGCGCCGACCATCAACAGAGACATAGCTCGCATGAGTATTCCTTTTCGCATAGAAAGTGAGAGCTAAGAGGAACACATGTCAGATGGGCCGACTTAGCTCAGAAACCAAGAGGGAGAGCACAACCTCACTCATCTCCAATGTGAGTATTTCAGGGGTGCGGCGGGAACGCTGGTCTAAATTGAACACGCTGGTCTGTAAGTCACTCAATTAGCGAATAAGCCGTGGTGTGTTTCGTGGTTCAAGACCCTGAAAGGATCTCCTAATTTGGACAACCTTTCGAGAAGTGACTGCATCCGCCTTCCGAAATGATCGAATCAGGCTCGAGGAGGCAACGACCACAAAGCAACTGCATATCCTTCCGCTGCGCCCAGGATGACAAGTGTGTTTGGCAGGCTCGCTAGTTGGCGGGGTGCAGATGCACGGTTTGGCCAGTGCGTGCGGACTGCCGCGCGGCATCGAGGATCTGCATGACTGTGATGTTGGTATCGAGGGCGCTGAGGTCACCCTTGGGCGTGACCTTTCCGGCTAGCACGGCGGCGAGATAACTGAGCGAGTCCTTTTCCGTGGCGGGCAGTGAAGGAGCGGCACTTCCCTGTTCCTGATCTTCGTGTTCGAGGCGGACGCGCAGGTGGTCCGGGCCAACAGTTATCGCATAACCGGTGGCGCCGTAGACCTCCATGTCTTTGCGGCCGAAAGGCCAGTTCCACGAGGGCATGATAACTGCCTGGGCGTGCGGGTATTGCAGGATCACGGTGGCGTCGTCATCAACATTCCGGTACTTATCCGGCTTGTTGCGGTTGACGACGGCAGTTACAGTAAGTGGCGTCTCACCGTGCATGAGCCAAGTTACAAGGTCGGCACCGTAGCAGCCGAAGTCGTACAACGCGCCGGCGCCGTTCTGCGCGGGGTCAGTAAGCCAGGATAGGAATTCAGGTGGGACACCAATTTCTTGAGGGCCCTGGTGGCCGTCATGAACAACGACGCGGCGCACGGGGCCGAGCTTGTTATCGCGCACGGCATCATAGACGGCGCGGTTGGAGGAGTACCAGGTTGTCTCGTAATTCACAAGCACCTGAACCTTGTGTTGGTTGGCCATGTCGCGTATGTGGTAGGCATCGTCGAGCGAGATAGTAAGTGGCTTTTCGACTACAACGGAGACGCCGTATTGCGCGGCAATGTCGATGGCCGGGCGGTGCTGCGCGATCGACGTGTAGACGAGCACCCAATGGGGGCGGCGGACCTCAATCATGTTGGCTTCGCTCTTGAAGAAGAGCGATTTATCGAGGTTGAATTTCTGCGCGTACTTATCAATGAGGTTGGAGTCGGCGTCAGCGATGCCGACGAGTTGAACCTCAGGATGCTGCGGAAGCGATTGCAGAAATCCATCGACGTGGCCATGTTCGAGGCCCACGATGGCTACGCGCATGGGAATGGGATTGCCGCCGGTGTAGGAGGGGAAATCGGTGCGCGGGGACTGCTGCGCGGTGATTGCGGTTGTAGCAACGATGAGCGTCGACAGGACGAGACTTCGAATCATGAGGGAGTTCTCCCGTGGAGGATTGTAGAAGGTGAGGCGCCTGGTTGCATGACGCAAGTGGAGGGTGGGGCGTTCGGTTTCGTGGAGATTTCGACCGATAGGCTCGCGAAGAACGCGGCACGAAGAACGCGGATTGATGCAATTAGATACTTTCGTCATGGCAACTAATGGGGCTGGGGTTGATTCTTATTGGCAGGGGCGGTGTGTGTGCGCCCGGAGGGATGTGTGTTCATGGGATTGCGGCATTCTCTATTTTTTGCGGTGGTGGTGGGTCTGGGTG
>JANXQR010000036.1 GCA_025353435.1 Acidobacteriota bacterium
AGTCGGCCTCGCTCATGCCGGTGGAGGCGACGCCGAGGCAGTAGAAGCAGGCAACGAATCCGGTCAGCTGCGACTCAATGGCGGACAAGTCAGCCAGGTCGGCGTGCACGATTTCGCGGAGTTTGGGGTCCATGATGCGGGTGGCAGTGCGGCCGACTGTGACTACTAGCTCAACTCCGGGATCGCGGAGGCATTCCAGCAGAACTCCCTGGCCGACCATTCCAGTGGCGCCGAACACGAGGGCTTTCATGGACACTCCCTGTTAACGGTTATACGGGAACTTTCAGCGTTGGGATGGGAGCAAGTCCCGGGAACGGTCTGATGGCGGTTGATTTATCCTTCGTTCAAATGCGGAAGACGTTGTCGGTTGCGATGATCGCCATGAATGAGGAGGCGAATCTTCCGCGCACGCTGGAGAGCGTGAAGTGGGCCGACGAGATTGTTGTGGTCGATTCGGGCTCGAAGGATCGGACCATCGAGATTGCGCAGTCCTTCGGCGCAAAGACCAGTTATCACGCCTTCGGCGGTCACGGCGAACAGAAGAATATGGCGCTCGATCTGTGCACCGGCGACTGGATCCTGCTGCTCGATGCCGACGAAGTCCTCACTCCGGAACTGCAGCAGGAGATAAGGCTGACACTGGCAGACGAGCCGAAGTTTGGCGCCTACTGGATTCCGCGACTCAACCTGATTATGGGCCGGTGGATGCGCCACGGCGGGTTCTATCCCGATCACAAATTGCGGCTGTTCCGGCGCGGGGCGGCTCGGCTCTCTGAGGGAGTCGGCCCTCACTCTACGCCACAATTTGCGGGTGCGAAGGGCAAGCTCAAACACGACATGCTGCATTACGCATACCCCGACATGGCGGTCTACCTGGAGCACATGAACCGATACAGTTCGGAGATTGCGCAGCTGATGGCCGCCAAGGGCCGGACCAGCCGCTCGCTGCCGGCATTCGCGTGGAATGCGGTGCTGAATCCCTGGGCGACTTTTGTTTATAACTACTTCTTCCGCCTGGGGTTTCTGGATGGCCGCGAAGGGCTGCTGCTGCACCTGAATCATTCCGTTTATATCCACTGGAAGTTCATCAAAGCGTGGTGGATCGGGCGGAATAAGGACGGTTTCCAGGAGTAAGCGGCTGGAAACCGTTTTAGGCTGCCGGGAACTCAAGCAGAATGGCCGCGCCGCGCGGTTCCAGATTGACTGCGGAGGCGTGTCCTCGGTTGTCTCGAACGATGGTGGCGCAAAGGCTCAGGCCCAGGCCGGCCGTCTCCCCTGATCCGGGGTGGGGCGAAGTGAACGGGTCGAATGCGCGCCCCGGCTGATCGAATCCCGGGCCGGTGTGCTTCACGGTGATGTGCACATCCGCGGACTCGAAAGTGGCCTCAAGTTGGACTACCCGCTCGCTTTCCGCATCGACGTTTTCTACCGCCTCCATGGCAAAATGCAGGCAATGCAGCACCGCCTGGCGCAATTGCTGCTCCTGGCACAGGACGCGCGGAAGATCGGCAGCCACATTGAGCCGGAAATCGATGGAACGCTGCAGGAATTCGGAACGATGTAAGCGTTCCATATCCGCAAGCAGTTCAGTCACAGACACGGCCGTGAATTGGCCGACGGGCGACCGAGCCACTCTCTGCAGGCTTTCAAGCGTAGAGCGCATTGCTCTTGCGGCGGAGAGGATCGAATCCACCGCTCGGCGTTCCTGGTGGTCCAGATGCGGCGCGTCCTCGAGTAGCGAGGCATAGCCCAGGACCACGGTCAGGGGGTTATTCAACTGCTGCGTCACGTTTCCCACCAGTTGTCCCAGGCCGGCAAACTTCTCTGAATCAATCAGCTTCTCGAGCATGCGCGTCTGGCTGCGGACTGATTGGAGGCGCGACGTGAGCATCTCAACAGGGACCAGGTCGTCGGCGCGGAGATCCACTTCATCCCGGTCGATTCGAATGCCATCCAGAAGCAGAGCCCCCTCCGTGTCCGATCGCCCCAGCATGGGGACGGCCAGCAGCGACGTGCAATGGAGGCGCCCGAGATCATCCCCGGGTGTCAACCATGGTCGCAAATCCACTTGTACGGTCTGACTGCCCTCGACTGCGAGGGGGGCGGAGCCGCGCGTCAAAAATCCCGCAACCGGAATTCTCTGCGCCATCACGTTCAAGCTTTTAGCCGTAGCGCCGTCGAATCCGGCCGTTCCTGCCAAGTTGTAGATGCCATTTGGTTTGAGCAAAAGAAGGGCCGCACGGGAAAAGCGGCTATGGGCAACAACCATCTGGCAGATCTCAATAGCCTGTTGGTCGAAGTCTTCCAGTCGGCGGCGCGACAGCACCAATCCGTGGTATGCCTCGAGCTCGCGCCGAGCCCGCCGTTCGCGTTCGCCCGCGGCTTGATTGGTGCGCAGCTCATTTTCGAGCGTCAGGATAATGAGTCCCAAAGCCGTGCCCACCTTGGCCATGATGATGATTCGCAACAAGATGAGATTGATCAAAGGGCCGTGAAACACAGCAAAGATAAGCAAGATGGCCAGAGACCAGACAACGAACCCCAGGCAGCTAAGGACTACCCCCGGAGACGCACGCCGAAACGTCGATACCACCAACATTGCGGTGACCACGTGGATACCGGACTCGGCCAAAATGAGTGGCCAGTACAGCCCGTTCTGGAAGTACATCCAGAGCGAGAAGCCCCCGAACAAGATGCAGGTGGTGGTACCCACCCAGAACGGCAGCGAACCCTTTGCACGCGCCCAAAGGAGACCCACAACCATTGACACGAGACCAAGCGCCGGGAAGACCCAATACATTGCTCCGGTCACGGTCTTGTGGTGATAGAGCCCATGGGAGAGCACGGCGTAGGCGATGAGCGGAATGGTGTAGGGAAC
>JANXQR010000060.1 GCA_025353435.1 Acidobacteriota bacterium
TAGCTCTTGCAGATGGACAACAAGGAATTGAATTCGGAGGGTATCCCAACAAAGGAAATACCTGGTGGTCCGTAGCAGTCATTGATGGAGCAACCCCCCGTAATTCCAAAGATGTCTTCGTTCACGTAGCGCAACGTTTCAATCTGGAAAAAGATTCCGCAGTCCGCAACGAGGTCCAGGCGGCAGGACCGACGGGAGTTCGCGATCACACGTCGTTGCGGTTCGATGGCTTCGCCTATTACGGAGTGAACGAATTGAACCAGGGCGGATCGCAATTTGCAGGCCTTCCCGTCATTCACGAGCCGTTCTACCGGGCTGGTGGGGCATTTGACTACAAGTTCCGCAACCGCTTCGAACTCTGGGGACTCTTTGAGCGCGGCCACGATGACAACAAGGCTTTGAATCAAGCCGGAACAGCGTTCGTATCCGCTACGCCGGTCACTTTCACCGGTGGCTTTGCGGAAGCGGAATTCTGGGCGTATCCCTGGCTGATTGCCAAGATGCGTTATGACGGCGTTAATTCTCCAACCGACGCCGGGCTGGGAGTTTCACGGCATGACACGAGGAATTCCTTTGTGCCCAGCATCGATATGATTGTCCGGCCGAATATCAAGGTGGAGGCGGAATACACCTACAACTACGAACAGCCTGTTCCTGGAACGACGACATTCTATCGTGCCAACCAATTGCTGGCAGGAGTGGACTTCATCTTCTAGGCGGCTGACTGTCTGCCTGCAAGCATTCATCGAATCACGGGTTCCGAGTGTGACGAATCGAATGAAGAGGTTTGCAGGCTGCAGGTAAAGAATGACGATGCAATGACGATTTAGAGACCACTTCATGACACCTGGCCGCTCGCGACTCCTTAAGCTAGCGGCCAGGAGCATGAAGATGCATTCGAGTAGAGTTGCCGTTATCTAAACAAGAGGACTCATTTCACGGGCGGCCCGTCATGTATGCCGGTCTTTACAACGTTTTACATGCTTCTTGACTTCGCGCAATCCTGGACTCAGCGAATAAACAGTACCATCGCCACCAGCATAACCAATAAAAGCCGCAATTTGGACGTGGCGTCAATCAGGTTTGTGCTGCACATAACAACGCTACCGAGGAGAAAGATATGCATATGTCAGTGTCAGGAACGAAGGGTCTGAAACTAATTGCGGTGCTTGCTGCCGGCTGCGTCGCGACCTGCGCATGGGCGGGCGATGTGAAGGGCAAGGTAACGGCGCAGGGAATGCGTTCTGCGGAGAATATCGCAGTTTACATCGATAGCATTCCGGGAAAGACGTTTCCGGCTCCGACCGAGCACGCGGTCATGAACCAGTCGCACCTGGCTTATGTTCCGCACGCCTTGGTAGTGCAGCAGGGCGCCACCGTGGACTTCAAGAATGAGGACAACGTTGGCCACAATGTGTATTGGCCGTCCGTGAGCCATAACAAGAAGGGCGCGCACAACATGGGCACATGGCCGCAAGGTCAGGCAAAGACTTTCACCTTTACGGATGTGGGCGATGTGCCGCTTCTCTGCAATGTTCACCCCGAGATGTCCGGATACATCTTTGTAGTGCCGACGCCGTATTTCGCGGTTACTGACAAGGAGGGGAACTTTGTGATCAAGAATGTTCCTGCCGGCCAGTACACGTTGAAGACCGCGAGCGAGGGTGGCAAGCCTGCATCGCAGGCAGTTACCGTGAGCGGCGGTGCAGTTAGCGTGAGCATCACTGTGACGAAATAGTCTTCAGCCGGCAGAGTATTACTTCTGTATTTAAAAGAGGACCTATGTTGCGAAGGGCATTGCAATCTCCGAAACCTTGGTTTGCTTATGGCATAGCACTCGGCTGCGCGTTTGCGGTGTCCCTCGTGTACTGGCAGGCAAGAACGGATTGGCGCGCGTGGAGGCAGGTGACGGAAGGTCACGTGCTGTTCGCGAAGAGTGCCACTGGGACTTTGGCATGGAAGCAGCCTGTCCTTCCGGCCCAGTTTTCACAGGCGAGTTGTGGCTCATGCCATCACGATGAGCTTGCGCAAACACCGCGGCTGAACCATGGACGCCAGTTGATGGTGAAGTACAACTGCACGGCTTGCCATCAGCTTCAAGATATGGAACGGCCCGCGATGCTGGGGCCAGAC
>JANXQR010000089.1 GCA_025353435.1 Acidobacteriota bacterium
CAACTGGTCCCCATCTATCGCGCCAAGTTCGACATCGCTCCGGGGAATACCGGCGGTCCGCTGTTTCGCTCCAGTGATGGCGCGCTCCTCGGCATCGTCGGCGAAATTGGAAAAGAGCCCGATCCTGTCCACCGTGATTCCCTCCGCGGAAATCGCAAAATTCCTGTCCGCGAATGCAATCAAGTGGAACGCCGCTCCACCCAAGCCCACTAACAGCAAGCGGCCCAAGTCAAGCCACAAAATATTCCATCCGTTCTGATATTGACAACTCAAGCTTTTGACAGTTTTTGCGGTAGAGGCCCAATAGGAGGCTGCAAACGCCTAATTCTTTTAGGTTTATTACCCGCGTTCTGTGGACTCTCCGCCTTTGCAGGGGAAGCAACGCGATGACGGTTCACTCGGCAAGGTGCCCCATTTGCTCTGGCGATAAGCTAGGATCAAAGCGATGCCGCTCAACCCTAACATTCTGATTTGGGCACGAGAGACTGCGGGCCTAACCGTTGATGAGGCAGCGCACGCGCTCGGTTTCAAAGACACCCGCGACCGAACAGCGGCGGAGCGCCTGAATTCAATGGAAGCCGGGACAGAGGAACCGTCGCGAAGCGTCCTGCTAAGCATGGCGCATTCATATCATCGCTCTTTGCTCGTTTTCTATCTGAGCGAGCCTCCCCGTACGGGCGACCGGGGCCAGGATTTTCGCAGGGCGCCTGGTATGCAGCCCCCAGAGTATGACCCAACGCTTGATGCGCTCATCCGCGACATTCGTGGACGGCAAGGCGTAGTGAAGGATCTGCTTGAACAGGCCGAGCCGGGGAGGGTAGATTACGTCGCGTCTGTCACGATGGATGTACCCCCCGCAGAGTTGGCACAACGAATAGCTGATCGGCTCGGGTTTTCGCTCGCTGAGTTCAGGCGACAAACGCCTGTGCAAGCGGCGTTCACTTATCTACGCGAGAAGGTCGAGGCATCTGGTGCTTTCGTATTGCTGCTCGGAAATCTGGGCAACTATCGCACGAACATTCCCAGTGGCGTTTTCCGAGGATACGCAATTGCTGATCCCGTTGCGCCATTTATCATCGTCAACGACCAGGACGCGCGGGTGGCGTGGGCTTTCACGGTGCTTCATGAGCTGACCCATCTGTGGCTCGGAGCTACGGGTCTGAGTGGTAGCAGCACGGAAACACAGATTGAGAGCTATTGCAACAACGTCGCGGGAGAAATGCTGCTACCTGCTCGGGAGTTGAATGAGTTGCGCATTCTCAGTCGCGCTTCTCTTCAGGAGACTGTCGGAGCGATTTCTCAATTCGCCCGGACACGAAACATTAGCCGCACGATGGTTGCCTACAAACTCCTGCGTCTAGGCATCATCGCCCTTGCGAGATGGCGAGAGCTGGACAAGTATTACGAGGACGAATGGCATGCGGCACAAGCACATGAAGCAAGCAAAGATAAGAACGAGGGCGGCCCAAACTATTACGTCGTGAAGCGGCATCGCCTTGGGCATGCACTTTTGGAACTCGTGAGGAATTCGCTTGCAGAAGGATTCCTCACACATACAAAGGCGGGACGGGTACTCGGAGTTAAGCCCCGCAATGTGGATCCTTTGATTCATATGGCAGGTATGCGAGGGGGCCAATAGGATGCTCTACCTCCTCGATGCCAATGTGCTCATTACTGCCAACAGTACCTACTACCCGCTTGATCAAATTCCGGAGTTTTGGAGTTGGGTGCATCATCAAGCCAATTCAAACCGGATAAAGATTCCGCGCGAAATCATGGAAGAAATAAAGGCCGGCCGAAAGGACCACGATCTTCTGCTCGATTGGATCTGCGACGCGGAGATCGAGGCCGCCTTACTGCTCAATGAAGCCGTTGACGTTTCTCTCGTTCAGCATATTGTTGCTACTGGGTACGCACCAGACCTCCATGACGACGAGGTTGAGAAGATCGGTCGTGATCCGTTCTTGATCGCCTACGCACTTGCTGACGTGACTGACAGAACGGTCGTGACCACCGAGGTATCTAGGCCTTCAACTCAGCGGGCCAATCGAAAGGTCCCCGACGTATGCCAGTCAGTTGGCGTAGCGTGCTCCGGACCATTTGCCCTGAATAAAGCGCTCGGCTTTAAAACAGGATGGAAAATAACCGGCTAAGTCACTCTGCTTTCGGCACGAAGCCGCACATTCGGTCGCGCACCGGACCTGCCCCTCGGCAAGCAGTGTGAAGGGGACCGCTTGCGAACTGCACACCCCTTTGTTGTGTGCTGATCTGAGGCAGCCGATTCAAAGTCACCTTCATTAGATTTCGAATCTTCCACGCACGACCTAACTCAACTGCTCGCCGACTCGTTTGCGGCTACTGTAAATTCCTCTCATGCACCTCCGGATCATCGCCCTCTCGATCCTCGCCGCAACTCTCTCCGCCTCCGCCCAGCAGCCGCCCGCACCCCTCAAAGCCGACTCCATCCTCATCCTCAAAAAAGACCATCTCCTCGAACTACTCTCCGCCGGCAAAGTTATCCGCACTTACAAAGTCGCGCTCGGCTCCGGCGGTCTCGCTCCCAAAGAGCGACAAGGCGACGCCCGCACCCCCGAAGGCCATTACGTCATCGACAACCGCAACGCCGCAAGCCACTACCACAAGGCGCTTCACGTCTCCTACCCCAACGCCGATGACCGCAAGCGCGCCGCCCGCCTCGGCGTCGCCCCTGGCGGCGACATCATGATCCATGGCCTCCCCAACGGCCAGGGCCTCATCGGCTCCGCCCACCGTATTTACGACTGGACCCTCGGCTGCGTCGCCGTCACTGATCAGGAAATCGATGAGATATGGACCCTCGTCCCCACCGGCACTCCCATCGAAATCCGACCCTGAAACATTACCTTTGGAAGTGACTTCGCGCTTCTTTGCTCCCAGGCAAGCGACTCCCCGTCGCATAAGGACATAGTGATCTAAGTCACGTTGACTTTATCCGCGCATAGGTTACGTTATCCATGAGCGGCGTCGGCGAATACGCTGAGCTTTGGACTAGGCCAAGACTGTCCCCGCCCCCCACGTCGGATTCTGGCCACTACTCTTCGGAGGTGTGTCTTGACAGGATCCATCTGGACCGATCTGCTTCTCTTTGCTGCCTTTATTACCTTGCTGTCCATCGGCATGTTCCGCCTGGATACTATCCTCAGCTCACCGCGACCCAAGTCCGGCCAGTCCGTCAAGCCGCAGAACGAAAAGTTCTGCGCTCCCGATCAATCGGGAAAGATCGTTCTCCTCGACCCTGATGGCCGCCGCTCCCGCCCCCGCCCCCGCGCCTAGCCCCGCCAGAGTCAGTACAGATCCACACTCTCCGCTGCAATCCCCGCCACATTGCTGCCCGTAGCCGCCCAAAAACTGGCCAATGTCTGCAAAACTTTACCGCCTGCTCGCTCCAAATCAAAGAGCGACCGCAATTCCTGTCCTAAAGTAGACTCCAGAATCAATGCAATTTATAGATCGGTAAGGTCCGTCCCGTGTGGGGCCGCCTTATTAAAAAGGGCAAACCAGGGCATTCTCAAAGATCGAACTGGAAGCTTAGTACTTTGATCTAAATAAATTTAGACAGGTCAGGCTTTTAGAGCCTCGCCTGCGGAGTTGCATTATGGATTTCTCCTTATTCGAAGACCTGCTGAAGTTTGTTCCCTTCGCTCTTGCTTTAGGCATCGGCGTATTTCGGATGGACCGCCTCTTCTACAACCCCGTCGTCAAAATGCAACGACAGTCGCGCTGCTTTTGTGGCTACCAGGCGTCCGACCGATTCGCCTTCAGTGACCCCGACGGCCGCGACAACCGCGAAAGTCCCCGGGCATAGCCCATCCACCGGCGAAGCCGACCGGCCGGAGTTGAAACTGTGCCCCATTCATCGCGTTTTTTGCGATGAGTGGGATAGCACGAACTTCGCGATTATTCTTCGTTTTGTTGAATTTGCATTTCTGTTTCCTTCTAGCTCCGTGAGAGTGGGAATCCATACCCTTTCACCCCAAATCCGCCCCTGTCGAAAAAGTTGTCAAGTGCCAGACCTGTGGAAATCGTTGCAACTCGCACAAAACAATCAGAAAATATTTATTTGAAAAATCCATTATTAATTGCCGGAACCTGCCATACTTAAATCAGTGGTAAAAGAAACGCCCGCCCTCACCGGCGGGCGTTTCCGTTTTCAGACGAAGTCTTTCAAACCAGAAAGGAGACAGGTATGAGCATCAGTCACAAACACGGTCCACGGCCAGCCAGCCAAGGAAATCATTCAGCGACCGGCATCCCTGCCTTCGCTCCCGGAGTCCTTGTTCACTCCTTCACTTTTTCACTTCTTCACTGGCCTTTGTGTTCCAAATCACATTCAGCCAAAATTCCCCCCTTTTCGGTGTGCAATCCTTTCATTCCAATCATCTTGGCCGTTTTTATTTTTGCATGTGTAAGTACATTCTTCACTGGAAACGGTGCAAATTCAACCCCTCGCAAGCCTCTCTGCGAAAATGAGACCTGCATGCTCTCCCTGCAAAATGCCGGCAAACGATTTGGCCCCAGAGTCCTCTTCCTCGAGGCCAACTGGCTCATCCGCAGCAAGGAAAAAACCGCCCTGGTGGGTGCCAACGGCACCGGCAAGTCCACCCTCATGAAGGTCCTCGCCGGCCTTGAAACCCTGGACTACGGCGAACTACAGCAAACCCGCGGCATGAGCATCGGCTACCTTCCCCAGGAAGGGTTGCGACTGACCGGCCGCAGCATCTTTGAAGAGTGCCTGACCGTCTTCGACGAAATCCGCGATATGGAAGGCGAAATCGAGCGATTAGGCGCGCAACTGGGCGAACTCGATCACGCCAGCCCCGAGTACGAGTCCGCCGCCGAAAGATTCTCCCTCGTCCAGGAGCGCTTCCACGCCCTCGACGGCTACGCCCTCGACGCCCAGGTGGGCGCCGTCCTTACGGGCCTGGGGTTCAGCAAACAGGACTGGTCCCGCCTGACGGATGAATTCAGCGGCGGCTGGCAAATGAGAATCGCGCTCGCCAAGCTCCTCCTCGCCAAGCCCAACCTGCTGCTGCTGGACGAACCGACGAACCACCTCGACCTGGAGACGCGCAACTGGCTCGAGGACTACCTGAAGAACTACCCGTTCGGATACATCCTCATCTCCCACGACCGCTACTTTCTGGATGTGACAATCGACCGGACAGTGGAGATCTGGAACAAGCGCCTCAACATCTACCAGGGCAACTACACCAAGTACCTATCCCAGAAGGACGAACGCCGCATTCAACTTGAATCCGCGTACAGAAATCAGCGGATACAGATTGAGCATTTGGAATCGTTCATCAACCGATTCCGCGCCCAGGCCACCAAAGCAAAACAGGTGCAGTCGCGGGTCAAGGAACTCGAAAAGATTGAGCGCATCGAGATTCCTGAAGACGAGCCGGTGATTCACTTCAAGTTTCCGCAGCCGCCGCCCTCGGGCCGCACGGTGGTCGAGGCGGAAGGGCTGTCGAAGAGCTACGGGGAAAAGCAGGTCCTCAAGAACGTTCGCTTCACCATCGAGCGCGGCGACCGCGTGGCGCTGGTGGGCGTGAACGGCGCCGGCAAGTCGACCCTGATCAAGCTGATGACGGGCGTGGAAACGCCTACCTCGGGCACCGTGAAGCTGGGCCACAACGTGTTGAGCGAATACTTTGCGCAGGACCAGTACAAGGTGCTGGACGGCGACTCGCGCATGTTGGACGACATGAGCCGGGCCGCTTTCAAGGTACCGGAGAACGAGCTGCGCTCGCTCCTGGGCTGCTTCCTGTTCTCGGGCGACGACGTGTTCAAGCCGCTGGGCGTGCTGTCGGGTGGAGAGCGCAATCGGTATGCGCTGGCGCGGATCCTGGTGTCGCCGTCGAATTTCCTGCTGCTGGACGAGCCTACCAACCACCTGGATATGCGCGCCAAAGACGTGCTGCTGGAGGCGATCGCCAGCTTCAGCGGGACGGTGATTTTTGTGAGCCACGACCGCTACTTCATCGACCGGCTGGCAACGCGCGTCATTGAAGTTGAAAACGGCACAGTGGTCACGTACGAAGGGAACTACGAAGACTACACGCGTAAGAAGGATGAGATGGCGGCTGGGATACTGCCTACCCCGGTCCCCAAAGGCGAGGGATCGGGGGCACCCTCCGTGCCGAAGGCGGCGCCCCCAGGGATCAAAGGGACCAATGGATCGGAGTCAGCGGAAGCTGCGAAAGACAAGGTCAAGCGGTTGAATCCGATCAAGCAGAAGCAGATGGAGGAGCGCTGCGTGTTCCTCGAAGAAGAGGTCCCGCGGGTGGAGGCGGCATTGGCGCTGACCGAGGAGCAACTGGGCGTGTATGTCTCCGCAGCGGAGACGCAGCGGTTGACGACACTCAGCGAGGATTTGCGCGGGCAGCTGGTGGCACTGACCAGCGAGTGGGAAGACCTGATGATGCAGCTCGAAGCATGAGGACGGAACGATGGCAATTGAGAAGACGCGTTGTAAGTGGGCGGAGAACGATGCGCAGATGCGCGACTACCACGATGCGGAGTGGGGCGTGCCCGAGTTCGACAGCCGCGCGCTGTGGGAGTTGCTGATGCTGGAGGGCTTTCAGGCGGGGCTTTCGTGGATTACTGTGCTCAAAAAGAGAGACGAGTTCCGCAAGGTCTTCAAGGGGTTTGATCCGGCGAAGGTGGCGCGGTTTACCGAGGCCGACATTCTGAAGCTGCTTGAGAATCCGGGGATTATCCGGTCGCGGGCCAAGATTGAGGCAACGATCAAGGGTGCGCAGATCTTCCTCGAGATGAAAAAGGCCGGCGAGGATTTTGGCGTGTGGCTGTGGGGGATTGCGGGTGGAAAGCCGGTGCAGTCGGCCGGGCCAATTCAGGCACAAACGCCGGGGTCTGCGGAGATGTCAAAGCAGCTGAAGAAGCGCGGGTTCAAGTTTGTGGGGCCCGTGATTGTGTATGCGTTCATGCAGGCTTCGGGGATGGTGAATGACCACAGCGAGGCTTGTTTTCGGCGGAAGGTTGTGGGGAAGTTGGGGCGGTGACAGTATCGGACCTTGTTGGGGAGGGTTCGCAGTTCCCACCCTAAGCGCAAGAACAAAGACGCGCTGAGGATGGGGCACCCCGGATTTGTGCCTGGGGTAGAAAAGGCCAACGCAAGATAGCGGTGCGGGCGTGGACGCGCGCACGACAGCCGGTCGGGAGACCGGCGGTACGTTTTCTGGAGGCAGGCACCTGTTTGCCTTGAGACGATCCTGATTTTCGGTCAGGCATAATCAAAGCACGATGGCGTTATTGTGGAATCCTGAGAGTTGGGCGCAGCGGCTTGCGGAGCTGGAGGCGCAGTCTGGTGATTTGAAAGATGCTCCGCTGCGGCGCGATGTGCGCTCGCTGGGCATACTGCTGGGCGAAGTGCTGCGCGAGCAGGCGGGCGAGGACTTGTTTGCCCACGTTGAGGCGCTGCGGCAGGGGACTATTCGCAGAAGGGATGCGGAAGCCAAGGGCAGCGAAGAGGATGCGGCGCGGCATGCGGCGGTGGCTCTGGAGCTGGTGCATTCGCTCCCTGTGGAGCGGGCGATTCTGCTGACGCGGGCGTTCGCGTTCTATTTTGAATTGATCAATTTGGCGGAGACAAACCACCGCAAGCGGCGGAGGCTGGCGCTGCAATTGAGTGGCGATGCAGGGCGGCAGCGCGGGTCGCTGGCGGGGACGCTGAAGGCTATGCGGCGGGTGGGGATTTCGGCGGACGAGGCGCTGGGGTGGCTGAAGCGGGTGCTGATTGTGCCGGTGTTCACGGCGCATCCGACGGAGGTGGCGCGGCGCTCGGTGATGTTCAAGCGGAGAAGGATTGGGGAGTTTCTGGCGGCGCTCGATCGGATACCGATGCCGGAGCAGGATTTGGCGCGGATGGAAGAGTTGATTCGCGCGGAGATCACGAGCCTGTGGCAGACGGACGAGGTGCGGTCGCATCGGCCGACGGTGTACGACGAGATCAAGATGGGGCTGGACTATTACGATGTCTCGATTTTTGCGACGCTGCCGGCGCTTTATGTAGAGATTGCGGAGGCGCTGAAGGGCGCGTACGGCGTGGAGATGGAGGCGCTGGATCTGCCTCAGGTGATTCGATTCGGGTCGTGGATTGGGGGCGATCGCGATGGGAATCCATTTGTGACGCCGGAGGTGACGCGCGATGCGATTCAGCTGGCGCGCGGACATTTGCTGCTGTTTTATCTGAACAAGCTGGAAGAGATTATCGATCTGCTGACGACGAGCGCACAGCAGATTGCGGTGAGCGACGAGCTGAAGTCGCGGTTGGATGGATATTTGGCGCAGGTGCGGACGCCGGAGTCGCAGGTGTTCGGCGAGCAGTATCAGTATGAGTATTATCGGCGGTTTGTGATCTGCGTGAAGGCGCGGGTGAAGCGGACAATGGGGGCGAGCGCGCACGTGATGGCGGCGGGCAATGCGGTTCCGGTTACGGCGTACACGCTGGCGCAGGGGCAGGAACATTTGACGGAGGCGCTGCCGGCGTATTGCTCGGCCGCGGAGTTTGTGGATGACCTGGCAGTGCTGCGGGCGTCACTGGCGGCGAATCGCGGATTGCGGATTGCGCGGACGCTGATTGATCCGCTGCTACTGCAGGTGAGGACGTTCGGGTTGCATCTGCACACGCTGGATGTGCGGCAACATGCGAAGGTGCATGCGCAGGCTCTCAAGGAGGCCGTGCTGGACACGGCGGCGGCGATGCTGCCGGTGTCGTTGTCCGATGAGACGGCTGGGGTGCTGGAGACGTTTCGCGCGGTGAGCGAGGTGAAGGCGAGTTGTTCGCCTGAGGCGATTCGACAGTACGTGATCAGCGGTGCGGGGTCGGTGGAGGATGTGCTGTCCGTGGTGCGGCTGGCGCGGCTGGGGGGCGTGACGGTTGAGGGTTCGGAAAAAGATCCGGGCGTAATGCCGGTGCCGCTGTTCGAGTCGATTGAGGATTTGAGGAAGTCGCCGGAGATTTGCCGCGAGCTGTGGGGGCGCGAAGATTACAAGCGGCTGCTGGCGACGTGGGGCAACTGGCAGGAAGTGATGCTGGGGTATTCCGACTCGAACAAAGATGGGGGAATGCTGACCAGCACGTGGGAGATTTTCAGGGCGCATCGCGATCTGCATGTGGTGGCGCGGGAATGCGGCGTAAAGCTGAGGCTGTTTCATGGGCGCGGCGGAACGGTGGGACGCGGGGGCGGGCCGACGCATCGCGCGATCTTTGCGCAGCCGATGGATTCATTTGAAGGGCAGTTGCGGATCACGGAACAAGGGGAAGTTTTGAACTTCAAATACGCCGATGAGGTGCTTGCGGAGCGCAATCTTGAACTGATGATTGCGGCGTGCCTGGATGCGCTGGCGCGGCCGAATGCGCGCGACCCGGAGGGACATTTTACGGGCGTGTTGAAGCCGGAGTGGGAAGCTGCGCTCGATGAGTTGTCAGAGATTTCATTCGAGCATTATCGGAAGAACATTCTGGAGAATGCGGAGCTGGTGACGTACTTCGAGCAGTCGACGCCGATGGCGGAGTTGGAGCAGGCGAAGATTGGATCGCGGCCTTCGCGGCGGAAGGCGTCGACGCAGATTACGGATTTGCGCGCGATCCCGTGGGTGTTTGGATGGACGCAGTCGCGGCTGCTGGTGCCGGCATGGTTTGGGGTGGGGCATGCGCTGGGCAAGTACATGGAGAAGCCGGGCGCGCTGGCCGTGTTGAAGGACATGGCGAAGGAGTTTCCACTGTTCATTGACCTGCTGCGCAATGTGGAGATGGCGCTGGGTAAGGCGGACATTGGCACGGCGCGGCTGTATTCAAGCCTGGTAGAAGATGAGGGGCTGCGCGACCGCGTTTATAACATGCTGGAAGCGGAGTTTCATCGCACCGTGCGCGGGGTGTTGGCGATTCTGGGTCAGGCGGAATTGCTGGAAGGCAACCAGGTGCTGGCGCGGTCGATCAAGCTGCGCAACCCGTATGTGGACCCGATGCATTTGATCCAGGTGGACATGCTGCGGCGGAAGCGCGGGGGTGAGGATACTCCCGATGTAAACCGGGCGATTGCGGCGACGATCAGCGGGATTGCGGCGGGGTTGCGGAATACGGGCTGATGCCGACTGAGATTGGGCTTATGCCGTCGCGCGCTTGGGCATGCTAGGATTCAGCCGAATTGAATCTGGGACATGCGGGGAGAGCGAACGATGGCAGTCAGCAGAAGGCGTGTGCTCAAGAGTGGTGCGTTGATGGCGGCGGGGTGCGCGTGGCCGTCGTTTATTCGGGCTGAGAGCGCTGACGCTGAGCAGACCTGGACGCTGGGGAATCCGCTGGTGGAGCGGGTGGTTGGCTATCAGGCTGGGCACGGCTTGTACACGAAGCAGATCGCGTGCCTCGCGATGCACAAGGATTACATTGCCAAGGGAACGGACCCGGCGAAAGCACCGGCGGAGTTTTCGTTTGTGAGCAATGGGAAATCGATTACAAGTAATGGCGGCGGGTTCGAGCTGATCGAGGCGAAACCGGAAGCGATGGCGAAGGGGAAATCGCTGACGGTGAAGCTGCGCCACCGGACGGAGACGCTTGAGGTGTCGATTGTGTATCGCATGTACGACGGGCACCCGGCGCTGCGCAAACACCTGGTGCTGCGCAATACGGGGAGCGCGCCGCAGCGCATTACGCATTTGAGTATTGAGACGCTGGAGCTGGCGATGGGGCCGGCGAACGAGCTGACGCTGCTGGCGCAGTATGGCACCGTGCCCCGCGAGGTCTTTTACACGGGGCGCTCCGAGGATGGCGGACTGCTGCTGGTGAACGGCGTGAGTGGCGATGGGATGGCCATTGTGAGCGAGGTGCCGGGGTACATGAAGCGAACCGAGATTGCGGGCTGGGATGCCCCGGACTCGGTGCGCGCCAGCGTTTTGTATGACACGGATTTGATGCCGTTTGAGCGGAGGATTGCGGGCGGAGAGGCATTCACGACGGCGGCGGCTTCGCTGGTGCCCTTCCGAAAAGGTGATGGCTTCAACGATCCGCAGTGGCGGCTGCCCAGTTATGCGGCCCAGGTGCTGGAGCGGCGGGTGGATGCTCAGGGCCCGCCTTGGATCTACAACACGTGGGAGCCGTTCGAGCGGGGTATCAACGAGAAGACGGTGATGGAGCTGATTGAAGCTGCGGGCGCGATGGGGATGGATGCGTTCACCATCGACGACGGGTGGCAGCTGGAATACGGCGAAAATGTGGTGAACGTGGCGAATTTCCCGGGCGGCCTGGAGCCGATTATCAAGGCGGTAGAGGCGAAGGGGATGCGGCTGGGGTTGTGGATGCCGATTGCGGCAATCGGGACGAATACGGAGGTGTATCGCCAGCATCCGGAGTGGGCGTCGCAGGATATCGAAGGCAAGACCAAGTACACGGGAACGATGGGCGGAGAGAAGGCGGTGATGTGCATGGCGTCGCCGTTCTGGGAGTCGGCGGCGGACCGGATTATCGATGCTGTTGAACGATTTCGTTTGGCGTACGTGAAGCTCGATATTACGACGATCTTCAACGCGTATGGTGAGGCGCCGGGATGCTGGGCGAAGGGGCACGATCATGCGAACTGGGCCGAGTCCCTGGGGCGGATTTACGAGGGGATTTCGAAGGCGACGGCGAAGGTTTATGGCAAACATCCCGACGTGTTGCTGGATCTGACGTTTGAGCTTTGGGGGCAGAAGCACATTATCGACGCGGGGCTGCTGGCGGCGGGCGACCTGGACTGGATGAGCAATGTGGACGATCGGACTCCCGATGCGGCGGGACCGCGGCAGGCGCGGCAGTTGCTGTACGCGCGGGCGGCGACGATGCCGGTGGAGGCAATGCTGATTGGCAACATGCATGCGGATTTGCCGACGATCGAGGAGGCCTTTGCGACGGCGATTGGTTCGGCGCCGCTGCTGTGTGGCGACCTGCGCAAGCTGAGCGTGGCGGACCGGGCGTGGTATCACGAAAAGATTGGGTGGTTCAAGCAGTTGCGGCGGCGGGTGAAGCTGAGCGAGAGCTTTTTTCCGCTGGGAAGTTGGCGGCAAACGACGCCGGCGGCATGGGACGGGTTCGCGCGGCTGGCGCGGAATGGCGCAGGGGTAGTGGTGCTGTTTCGGAACAAGTCGGGTGTCGAGAAGATCAATGTGCAGTTGCCCGTGATGCCGGAGGGGAAATATAAATTGCGCTCTCTGATTACCAACAAAGACGTGGGGACCTTTGATCGAACATTATGGATGCGGGGCGTGGTTGTAGATATTCCGGGTCCAGTTTTAGTGCTAGAAATAGAGCCGGTAGCCGACGCATAAAAACAAACGCGCAGCTACACACGGCTGGATCATGGTCGCTCTTGCCACGCCCCACCCCGAAGGTCTAGGCTGTCTGCATGCATCGATGTCGCTAACACCGGCTTGGTGAGAGCTCCGATGCCCGGCGTGCGCCTTGAGCGCGCGTATCTTCCCGCCTGACAGCTCCACCACCAACCTGAACCCCAAAAAATCCAGAGGAACGCCCGGGATTTGCCCGGCAGAGGAGACGAAATGGCGCGTATAGCCGCAGATGTAACGGAATTAATTGGGCGCACCCCGCTGGTGCGGCTGAATCGAGTGTCGGCCGGGCTTCCGGCGACGGTGGTGGTGAAACTGGAGAGCCGCAATCCGCTGGCCAGTGTGAAGGACCGCATTGGGAACGCGATGATTTCGGCGGCCGAGAAGGATGGCAAGATCAAGCCGGGTGTGACCGTGCTGATTGAACCGACCAGCGGTAACACCGGCATTGCGCTGGCGTTTGTGGCGGCGGTCAAGGGCTACAAAATCATCCTGACCATGCCGGAGACGATGAGCCTGGAGCGGCGCGTGCTGCTGCTGGCGCTGGGCGCGGAGATTGTACTGACGCCGGGGCCGAACGGCATGAAGGGCGCGATTGCCAAGGCGAACGAACTGCTGGCGAATACGCCGAACGGGTTCATCCTGGGTCAGTTCGACAACCCGGCGAATCCGGCGATTCACTATGCGACAACGGGCCCGGAGATTTGGGAAGACACGGACGGGGCGGTCGACATTCTGATTTCCGGTGTGGGCACAGGCGGAACAATTACGGGCGTGACGAACTACATCAGGGAGCGCAAGCCTTCGTTCAAGGCGATTGCGGTGGAGCCGACGGACAGCCCGGTGCTCTCGGGCGGCAAGCCGGGGCCGCACAAGATTCAGGGGATTGGCGCTGGATTTGTGCCGTCGATTCTGGATACAAAACTGATTGATGAAGTGATCCAGGTGACGAATGAGGAGTCTATTGCCATGGCGCGCAGGCTGCCGCTCGAGGAGGGGCTGTTCATGGGCATCTCGTCGGGCGCGGCGGTGGCGGCGGCTCTCAAGGTGGCGGCGCGAGCGGAGAATGCGGGGAAGATGATTGTGGTGATTCTGCCAAGCTTCGGCGAGCGGTATTTGTCGAGCGCGCTGTTTGAGTCGCTGCGGCAAGAGGCGCTGGCACTGCCTACGCATCCGGTGACGCTGTAGATCGTGGGTTGGTGGTATCGCAGGTCTCAGAATCGAACCCGCCCTAACAAGTTAGGACGGGGCACCCCATGTCTAGTGACGTTGCAGAACCTGGGATCTGCGGTATCCCACCCTAGGCGCAAAAACAAAGGCGCGCCGAGGGTGGGGCACCCGGCACCCGGCTTTGGCGTTCTTATTAAGGAACCCGCATGTTCGAACGCATTCGCGAAGATATTCGCTCGGTGCTGGAGCGCGACCCGGCGGCGCGCTCCACGCTCGAGGTGCTGACGTGCTACCCGGGGCTCTGGGCGGTATGGATTCATCGTGTGTCGCACGGGCTGTTGAGAGTAAAGCTAAGGCTGCCGGCGCGCATGCTGTCGCAGGTGGCGCGATTCTTCACGGGAGTCGATATTCATCCGGGCGCGCTGCTGGGGCGGCGTCTGTTCATCGATCATGCGACGGGCGTCGTGATTGGCGAGACGGCGATTGTGGGCAGCGACGTGACGATTTATCAGGGCGTGACGCTGGGCGGGACAGGCAAGGGGCACGGCAAGCGGCACCCGACGATTTGCGATGGCGTGTTCATTGGAAATAACGCCAACGTGCTGGGAAATATTACGGTGGGGCAGAACTCGCGCGTGGGTGCGGGGTCAGTGGTGCTGAACGATGTGCCGCCGAATTCGACGGTGGTGGGGGTGCCGGCGCACATTGTGTATCGCAATGGCGAGCGCATTTTGATTACCGATCCGCACGACATCAAGGACCCGCTGAGCGATGCGTTGATTGCGCTGTCGGCGCGCGTGGATGAGTTGGAGCAGCGGCTGGGCGCGACTGACGGGTGTGAAGAGCCGTTTGCTGCGGAAGAGGCGGATCGGACTGCGTATCGCGATGAACTGGATCGGCTGGCGGGATACGTTTCGATGGGCGAGGGGATTTAGTTTTCCGATTCGGATGCGGCGCCGCCGGGTCTGGTCGAGTTTACTGTGACCTTGGTGATGTCTTCCCAGACCATCCAGTGGGGATTGAGCGGAATGGCTCCGTGGGACCCGTATAGGCCGCGGGCGGCGGTGTTTTCGGGGACCACGTCGACACAGATACGGCGGGCGTTCTGTTGCTTGAACCATCCTGCCATGGCGACCAGTAATGAGCCGGCGATGCCCCGGCCACGGTGATCGGGTGCGACATTGATCCATTGAAGTTCGCCGTCGCACTGGTAGCGGTTCGTTAGGTGGCCGGCGACGAAGCCAACAATTTTCACGTCTGCTTCTGCGACGAAAGCGGCGCGCTCGGGCCGGGCTTGCTGCGGGGAGTGGCTGCCGAAGAGGTAGTGCTCGACGCGTGGTTCCCAGAAGGACGCATTCTCCCAATGGTGGGAGCGGAGCACGGCCATCGAGTGGATGTCGCGCGGCTCGGCGGGCCTAATCCTCAGGCTCATGATTCACACCCCTCTAGTTTTTCTTATCTTGGCAAATGTAGCAATTCGATTCGTGCCGCGCAATCAATGAACAACGGCGCGGTGGATGGCATCGCGTGGCAATCACGCGCCGGTGTAAAGTGAAGACGATTACCCTTTCTGCCGGAGTTGCCGTTCTTGCTGGGACTGCGTTGGTCGCCTGCGCTGCTGTTTGCGCTCCAGATTTCTATTGTTCATGCTGCAGCTTCCTATGTAGCTTCGGCTCCGGTGCCGCCGGAGATGCGGTCGACTGCCTTCACCGTGAAGGTGGATGGGCAGGCCGTGGATGTGGCGCATGCGGCGGCGAGTTACGAGTATGTGAGCTTTGACACCACGGGCGCGGTGACGGTTGAGATTACGGCTGCCGAGCCGGGCTTCTGGGATCGTGGCGTGGACATTGAGCCGTGGCGGCTGGGGATTAGAGCGGAACGGCAGGGGCAGACGATTCGCTTCAAGCTGGCGGGTCCGGCCAAGCTGTCGATCTCGCGGCCCCGCGACTTTCTAAATCATGCGCAGATGCTGTTTCTGTTTGCGGGAACGCCGGCCGCGGCACCGCCCAAGGCCGCTGAGAACGTGCATATAATCGCGCCGGGCGTTTATCACGAGAGTCTGAATCCCAAGAGCGGCGATGTGTATTACCTTTCGCCGGGGTCGTACTTCTTTGGCAGTTTGAACTTTTGGCGCGTGCACGATGTGAAGGTGCTGGGGCGCGGGACGATTGTGTATGACGGGCCGCAAAACCCCAACAACGACGATGGCTGGATGCAGAAGCTGGACTGGCACTGCATTGACGCGATGGAAGCAAAAAATATCGAGGTCAATGGGGTGACGTGCATTCTGCGGTCGCGAACGTGGTCGATCCAGATGAAGGATTCGAGTCACTTTCTGTTTGACGATATTCGCGTGATTGGCGGCAATCCCGGCAATGCGAATCAGGATGGCATGGACTGGCTGGGATCGAGTGATGGGCTGGTGCGGAATTCGTTTCTGCGTGCGTCGGACGACGTGATTGCGCTGATGGGCAACTGGGACGGCTACACGGATGCGGACCTGGTGCGCCCCGGCAAGGAAGTGCACGACATTGTGGTGGAGCATAGCGTGCTGTCGACGAGCATTTCAAACGTGGTGCGCGCGGGCTGGCCGAAGAAGATTTTTAATTCGTGGAACTTTACGCTTCGGGATTCTGATGTGCTGCACGGCGGGATTGGGGCTTGCGGACAGACGTTTGGGCTGCTCGGATTCTGGGGCGCGCAAGGCTCGCGGGGTGACCATAACAACTATCGGTTTGAGAATCTGTTTCTTGATAACTGGTACTCGCTGCTGCAGATGGAGCAGCGCGCGGAGAGCCTGCGCAATTTTACGTTCAAGAATATTTGGGCGCTGGATCAGCCGCCGCTGGCTGCTTCCTACATTTCAGGGAACGTGACCGGGGTGGTGCTGGACAACGTGAAGTACGGGCAGAAGGTGGCGGCCACGAATGCGGATGTGCCGTTATCGACCGACGATGCGCAGCCGGTGAAATTTGCAGTGGCGACGGGACCAGTAGCGGAGTTCAGCATCGATCCGCCGTCTGTGGGGAAGGGCGAACCGGTGACCTTCGAAGCGAAAGAGCAGCCGCGCGCGGAGTACACGTGGATGTTTGGCGACGGGGCGGAGGAGCATGGGCGCACTGTAAAGCACGTGTTTACGGATGCGGACGGGACCGATCTGGATGGGCGCAATGGGGCGGGTCGTTTTCGCGTGCTGCTGCGCGTGCGGGACAAGAAGGGGCAGGAAGATTGGGCCTCACAGGGTGTGGTGGTGGTGGGGCATTGGATGGACGCACTAACGACGGCGGGACCGATCGCGACGGGCCTGGGTTTTGGAATTTATCCGGGCACGTGGACCGAGTTGCCGGACCTTAGCGCGCTGAAGCCGGTGTTCACGGGAGATGCTCCAAATCTGAATGCGAACGCACAAGGATTTACGGGCTATGCGGTGGCGTGGGATGGGTACATCGATGTTCCCGTGGATGGCGGATACACGTTTCACCTGATGGATCGCGATGGGGCGCGGGTGGTGATTGATGGCGTGGAGGTGGCGAAGACGGGGCCGCCGTTTGCGCAGGTGTGTGGAGCGCCGGGGAATGCGATGCGCTACGACCGGGGCGCGCTGGGGTTGCGGGCCGGCAAGCACTCGCTGCATGTTGAGGAACTGCACGAGGCCAGCCAGGCGGCGCCTCGGCTGTTGTGGGAGGGGCCGTCGATCCCGATGACGGATGTGCCAGCGGCTGCGTTTACGCACCTGCGGCAGGATAGCGTGATTGCTGCGCCGGCTCCTGGGGCGGCGCCGAAACGGAAGTGATATCTACAGTCACACGATTTGGATCAGGCACGCTTGAGGTAGCGGCGGCCCTGGATTTCGTAAACGCCGCTGGCGACGCGGGCAATGGCTTCAGAGTAGGCGATATGCTCCTCGGCGAGAATGCGGTCTCCGAGTGTGTACCCGTCGTCGGTATCGAGGACAGGGACGACGCGCTGCAGAATGATAGTGCCGTGGTCGAGATGCTCGTCGACGAAGTGGACGGTGCATCCGGCAAATTTGACGCCGTAAATAAAAGCCTGGTGCTGGGCTTCGAGGCCGGGGAATGCAGGCAGCAGCGACGGATGGATGTTGAGGATGCGGTTTGGGAATGCGCCGATGAACTCCGGCGAGAGCAGGCGCAAGTAGCCGGCGAGGATGACGAGGTCAACTTCGTGGGAACGCAGGGAGGCGAGCATGTCGGCGTCGTGTTCGGCGCGCGGGCGGCCCTTGGAGATGTGGATTGCGGTGGGCAGGCCGAGTGCGCGGGCGGAGGCGATGCCGGGAGCTTCGGCGACGTTCGAAATCACGACTGCGATTTCGACGTTGGGTAGTCGGTTCTCGCGGATGGATTGGGCGATGGCTAGGAAGTTGGAGCCGCGGCCGGAGAGAAGGATGCCAAGGCGGGTCGGGCTGGCGGGAGTTTCCACGAGGTACGTTCCTTAAATGGGTTGAGAGCCCCATGTGGCGAGGGTGAGTTCTTAGGAGTCGGTGCGCTCGGGCTTCCACTGATCTGCGGGGAAACGCTCGAGATCATCCTGGCGATCTTTGCGCTCTTCTTCCGCCTTGCGCCTCTCTTGTTCCTCGCGCTCTTCACGGCCGTCACTCATACTTCCTGCTCCTGCCTTCATTTTAGAAAACGAGCGACGGCCTGAGGTCGATCAGGTGTATTGCACGCGCCGCTCGCCTTTGGTGACGCGGCCGATGAGGTGGAACTTTTCTTCGGCACGGTCGAGGAGGTTTTTCGCCTTGGTGAACTTAGCGGCGGGGATGGCGGCGATGAGGCCAATCCCCATGTTGAAGGTGCGCATCATTTCGTCTTGCGAGACCTGGCCGAGATCTTTCAAGTGCTCGAAGATGGGCAGGACTGGCCAGGAGCCGAGCTCGATTTGCGCGGCGGTACCCTTGGGCAGAATGCGGGGCAGGTTTTCTGTGATGCCGCCGCCGGTGATGTGGGCCAGGCCGGTGGTGAGGCCCGCGGCGACCAGTTTCTGGATGACGTGGAGATAGCTGCGGTGCGTCTTCATGAGGGCAGCGCCGGCCTTCTCCTTGATGGCGGTAACGTACTGGGTGGGCTTGTAGCCGGCCACTTCAAAAAGCAGCTTGCGGGCCAGCGAATAGCCGTTGGTGTGCAGGCCGGTGGAGGCCAGGCCGATCAGGACGTCGCCTGCCTTGATGCCTGCGCCGGTCACCAATTTGTCGCGATCGACGGCACCGACGATGAAGCCGGCCAGGTCGTATTCGCCATCGGCATAGAAGCCAGGCATTTGGGCGGTTTCGCCGCCGATGAGAGCGCAGCCGTTGGCCTTGCAGGCGTCGGCCAGGCCGGTGACCACGTCTTCAGTGACGGCGGGCTCGAGCTTGCCGCTGGCGAAGTAGTCCAGAAAGAAGAGCGGGGTGGCGCCCTGCACGGCGATATCGTTCACGCAGTGGTTGACCAGGTCCTGGCCCACGGTGTGGTGTAACCCCAATTGGAAGGCCACTTTAAGCTTGGTGCCCACGCCGTCAGCCGAACTAACGAGAATGGGGTTTTTCCAGCGCTGCATGTCGAGGCGGAAGAGCGCGCCGAAGCCGCCGATACCGCCTAAAACGTTGCGATTAAAGGTTTTCTGCGCCAGGAACTTGATGCGATCCTTGGTGCGGTCGCCGCCAGTGATGTCGACGCCAGCATCGGAATAAGTTACGGATTTGGGTTTGGGATCTTCAGGCACGATGAGGGCTTTCTGCGGCTGGACTCGGCGCGAGGTGGGCGGGCCGGAAATGTCGATTTTAGCAGGGATATTGGAGAGGGGCTGTGCATCGCCGGGGGTATCTGCGACGGATGAAATTGCCGGTGTGCGCGACGGCGGCTGCTGGTTCAGGGTGTCAAGGAATCGGTGGAGTGGAAGGTAAGGAGGGCGGCGTAATTCCGGGAGTGGATTCGTCCGGGGCGTCGGGAACGATGCGGATGTCGGC
>JANXQR010000106.1 GCA_025353435.1 Acidobacteriota bacterium
CGTAGCTGAACTGAATTTAATTAGATTTGTGAGGCAGTGGGCCGCCGTGCCGGTTCGGAGCCTAGATGTCCTACTTGGCGCCGGCGGGCTTTTTGGGCAGAGATTCTGCAAGCGTCCAGAACTGGCCTATAGACATTTTGAAGTAGCTGCTAACCGCAAACATGACGTCGCAGGTTATATTTGCTTCGCCACGCTCGATCCGCCCCAGATAGTAATTGCTATAACCGAGCGAAGCCGCCAAACTGGCTTGAGAGAGGTTCTGTGAGACTCTTTTCTCCGTAACCGCACGGCCAAAAACCTGATTTGGTGTAGTAGCTCTTCGCTTCTTGTCTGCTCCAACCGGTTTAGCCACATTGCCATGGTGTCGCGATGGCTTCAGGGCAAATAGCAACTATCGTTGCTGGTTCAGAATTGATAATACCTGGTGACCCAGCGGCCTGTTCGTTGACTCGATTAGTTGGGATGAGAGGTGATCATTGTTGCATCGAAATCACCGCGCCGAAACCATTTTGTTTACGGTGATCGGTGGCAATTACAATAATTCGCCACCTTCCGGCTCATTAGCGAGACTCGTTGTGCCGAGAGGATCGCTCAGGAACTCCTTTGACTGCTTGCACTGGACGCCTGGCGACTCCGTTTGGCGATCGTAGCACGGTCGAGATGCCGCTCTTTGGGATCTGTTTTTGGATGTTCCGTTTCAGCTTTCTAACCAGGATGGGAACTGTTTGGGGGTGGCGTTGTTTGTGATAGATGACGGCCGTATCAACTGTCCAATCCACGCCGTTTAGACGTCGTGTAATCAGGCCTTCCTCCAGCAAAGTTCCCTCGCGAACGAGTGCAAGTCCGTGCCCCTCCTTGACCAAGTTCTGCAACTCGGATGGATGCGATGCACACGAGTGTTCCTCTAGTGAAATGCCGGCGTCACCGAGTAGTTCCAGGAGCCGAAGATGCGCGTCAGGATGGCGTTCCGGATGGTAAATAATTGAGAGATTGTGCTGCAAATCGGATACCTGGAACGCGGTTTTGGCGGCCAGCGGATGATCCTTCCGAAGGCAGACCACAATCCTGTCACGGCGCAGTTCCTCGACGTGGAGGTCGGAATGGGTGAGCGGCAGCGTTACGATCGCCGCGTCCACAGTGCCATCAAGAACCTCTTTCGCCAGCTGTGCAGCATCTCCGTGGGTGGGCCGCACAGAGCTTTGCGGGAGCAGTTCTTTGTGAAGCGCGCAGAAACTACGAAACAGGCTCGGGTCGACAAGCGGGGTCGATCCGAAGCGAACAAGTCCGATTTCGCCCCGCTCGATGGCGACAAGAGCATCGATGACTTCCTCGCGTAGTTCCAACAGAGGGCGCGCCAGAGTGATGAAGGCGATACCCGTCTCGGTCGGGCGAATCCGTCCGTCCTTCATCTTGCGAAAGAGGCGAACAGAGGCACGGTCCTGAAACCGCCTGGCCTGGACCGTCAGGTTTGGCTGCGACGTATGCAGCTCTTCCGCCGCCCTGCGGAACCCACCCTTCTCAAGGATCTTAAGTAAATACAAGAAATGACGGAATTCTGCCCAATCGTACATGGCCCTCCTGTTTAACGAGCAAGAGCGACGTGAATCGAAGCGGAGAACATCGTGCCGTCTCCTGTGGAAATGTTGCCACTATTCGTCCCGGATGGGAGGCCCCGTCATTCAGTTTGGCCATATTTACACCAGATCAAGTTCGGGCAGTCATTGACACACCGAATCGAGGGAGAGAAGCGGTTTCGAGTCGCGGTGCCTCGCGGGATAGAGATTGAACGTACCCGGAATGTCGAATCCTTGACGATTGACTTAGCAGCGGAGCTGGTGCCGATCTTCGGAAATGCCAAGAAATCATTGGACTTCGATTGGTCCAATAGCTCCCGTTTATCAGCCGATAATTGCAAAGCATTGGACGAATAGGCCAAATGAGGGGACTCTAAGTGCAACGCGGCATTCCGTTGATGCCGTTGGCATCGCTATGAGGCGCTTATGGTCAACACCAGTTCGCTATCGGTGGAACGATCCCTAT
>JANXQR010000107.1 GCA_025353435.1 Acidobacteriota bacterium
GTGAACTGCACCGACAGCGTTAACCCGATGAGCGGCCGGACCCGCACCTGCACGGTGGACGCAATCACAATGTCCTACGCGCCCGCCGGACGACTGGACACGCTGGTGCAATCGGCTTTCTACACCAACATCGGCCGCGAACCGCAAACCAATCCGCAGTGGGAACAGCGCCTGGCGAACGAGTCGAACACACAGTTTCAGGGTATGATGGCCGGCAATGCGGCCAACCTCACTAAAGACGCTCGAGCGAATGGCGCGGCTTAGTTGACCTGATTGTTGCCCGCGAAGAATTGCCTCTACCCGGAGGCAACGCGCCGATGAGCTTCAGCGCCGTCCTGGGGAAATAGGCCGGACTCTTCCGTAAGATCAGACCGGTGGTATCCACAATGCATTTTTCAGTGAGCAAGTAGCCGAATGCTCTGGGCGACTGACAGGAACACTGCACCAGCTTCTTCCTTTTTCTGCGCGTTGATGGATGCCACGAGAAGAAGGAAGTTGCGATCCGTGCCGGAGATGTTGCCCACCCCGCTGATGAAGCTCTCGATTGGATCCCCTTGCCCGGTCGATGCGTTGAAATCGTCGTAGGTGACCTCAAGGCCATTGCCGAAGATCTGAACAAGGCCCGATATTCCGAAGGGAACTTTGCGATTGCTGTTCGACTTCTCGGCCACTTTGTGTTCTTGGTTCAGCACGACTTCGCTCGCGCTTTTGGCAGGATCAGCCGGCATCACGTTGATCCAGCTCGATTCAGATCGAAGCTGCACCCCGAGCGCGCCGTCGTCTCCCTCCGCTTTTGCACTCCAGCCCTCTGGAACCTGCAGCGAGAAACGGCCTGTCGGGTCGTGATACATGGTGCCTTTCGCCGCTTCCTGTGCACTTTTTTCCTGCTTGGCTTCCTGGCCCAGCACAATTCCTATCCGCCTCGCGCAATCCTCCTGCGCAAGAGCACCCACCGTGCAGGCTCTGTCGAGTTCCGTCATAGCCTTGGAATCCGTAGTCCCGGAAACGGCGGCCGTACTCTTGGCGCCCGCCACCCGCAGGCTGTCGCGGATACCATCCAGCGTTGACAGATTTGCGTAATACACCGCCAGGGGGGAAATCATTGTGAAGGCAACCAGGACCGTGTTATTTGTGAGCACTGCGGAGGTTTCTGCCACGGCCGGTGACTTGAGGTCACTGCAAGTCATGAGCGTGTAGATGCCCTGCTCGCTGGCCAACGTGACCGCACCGCTCTTCCGCACGCGGGTCGTCGGACATTGAGTTTGAAACTCCTTCGTTGTCTCATCTACGGCCTCTTTCGCCGTCATCGCGTTTGACTTGTTCTGCTGGGAGACCATGATGATCGCCTGCACGGCCCCCTTGCGCACGATCATCTGATCGACACCCTCGTCAGGAGCGGCGCTCCAGCCGTCCGGAATCTGGAACTCAAATCGGCCCTTCGGGTCGTGATAGGCAGTTTGGGCCACAACTCCGCTCCGCAAAATGAATGCGGCGAAGACCAGAGCGACGATCGTCACGCCGCCCGATTTGATGTTCCTGCAGTTCTCCAGGAAATGCGGACCGAACATTTTGATCTCCCGTTCGATGCAGATCTTTTCACACTTGTACGCGCGAAGTCTCATGAAAATGCCTCAGTTGGCCCTCACCCGCGCCCTTGATCCACACGGACGCCCACGCCAGGGTCAGCCCAATCGTCATCTGACTGTTGCGCAAGGAAGGGGTACGACTGAAAGTGCGTTGATTTTGGTCGCCAGCCCGTCAACTGGAACGGGAGCAGTAATCGTTTCCTCCAGGTGTTGCCAACTTCTCCGTTTGACTAGCGGTCGGGGTGCGACTGGGGAAGACAAATGCTGTCAGACTTCAGTTAGAACGTCCAATCTGGATCAGATTCCTTTGCAAGACGAACTTCCCATCCTCGCTGGTGGAGTGGCAGGCTCTGCCGCTTCCATCTCGCTCGCCGGCAAGGGACGTAGCTTTACCCTGATCGAGCGCGGCCCACACTGCGCTATAAGGTCTGCGGAGGCTCGCTCGTCTTCTCCCGCAGCCTCGCTCACGTATCTTGCGGCTGAGCCGGCGCCGCACTTCCGGGCTAAAACTGCGGTCCGCACTGCTGCACCAGATGCGGTGCCGAATTCGACGCACTCTCACGGGCTATATTACCGCTTTGCCTCAGGGTCTGGCCCAGCGTGATGCGCCGAGACGGCAAGGCTGACACGCGTCTCCCTGGCCGCTGCTGCTCTACGTGCAGTTGCCAGCTAAAATCCGGAACCTTCAAGAAGCCATAACTCGACTCCCGCGTCAGCATATTCTCACGCATATCCGCGAACTAGTGCACAAGACGGTGCCGAGTTCGCCGGAAAGGCCGGCCGCGATGTCAATCCTGATCTTCTTTGCCTACCGAGGACACATTATCAATAACCATGACGCGTTCCAGTCAGAGGTCAGCGGCAATCGGGCACCCGCCTTGTTTCAATGAGCCAAGACGATTGAAGAGGGGCGCGTCATTGAAATGAAGCAATCACCCCGATGCCACGTTAAGTATGCGGCTGAAAAGCACCCCCGTCGCGGGGTGGGTAAACTCATGGTGTGAAGCGAGCTCTCTTTCCCACGCTGATACTTTTCGCAGTGATGCCAGCCGTCTGGTGGCGTCATGGCAACCGGCAGCGCTTGATGGTTTCCGCAAACGAGATGAAGCTGCGCCTGCACTCTGGAATGCCGTACTCGCGGCTTGATCTGAAATACAGTCGCCAACTAAAACTCGACTCCTCGAGAAATTTGCACCAGAGCCGCATTGTGGATCTTACGGCGCCCCTCCGCTGTGCTTCGGCCCTAATTGCGGCGGGGGCGCAGAGTGTTGCTTGCGGCCCATTGAGATATCCCGCCAACTTTCTCCCTTAGGGTCTGGCTTGATACCGACCTCATTCAGGAGAATGGCCATTCGCCAGGCGCCCTTTCAGCTCGCTCTTGTGCCAGAGCGCGCTACGGCGTGCCGTTTCTGTGCACCGTGGCCTGCTGGGTCCAGGTGCCAGGCAGCACTCCGTTCGGGTTGGCGTTGGGATCGTTGGTCTGATAGCTCGTCTTGCCGGTACCGTCGATCCACGTATGGTTGTAAGAACTTGAAACCTTGGTGATCTGTCCGGTGTTGGGGTCAAGGACTGTCTTCTGGTCCAGGGCATAATCTACCCAGTCGGACGCCGCCGTGCTCCGGGCGTTCATGGCGTCCCCGGTACGAGCCATCGACATGTCGGTCCCGCGCTGCATGGTCGCAAGAAAGTCCTCATGCATCTGCTGGCGAACGGCCTGGTCGTGGTTGAACTGCTGCTGCTGCGCCTGCATTCGCTCCTTCGAAATTTTCCACATATGGTTGATCGCCTGCTGGGTCTCCTGGGTATTCCGCTGGATCCATGCTTGCTGCCACGCATCCTCGGAGCGTGTCCCCATCTCCGACGTGTCCCACTGCTGGATCAACGCGGCGAATTTGCTCGCGGGTGCGGTAATGTAGTTGACCAATGCGGTGCATTTATCCACCGTGGACGGCGGACCGGTGGTTGCATGAACAGGGTTACCGGGCGACCAGCTGGAAAGCCCCGGCATTCCTGTATAGGTTGTCTCCGTGCAATCCACCGTCGTGCTCAAACGACCCTTCATCGCGAACGTCCCGTTGGTGTAGCTGACAATCGCCCGTGCCAGCTCCCGCGTGTTCTTTGGAGCCTGCAAATTTCTCGCCGCGTACTGCGGCGCATAAGTGGCTTGAACGCGGCGCAATTCCTCCTGAGCCTTCTCGTTTTGCGCCGCAGGAACTGGTTCTTCGGCCTCGAACCGCATCTTCATGGTGGCTGCCAGATACTTTAGAAACTCCGGGGCGCTCATGGACCCCTTGAGGGGCAGGCAGTCGCTTTTTGGCATGTAACCGAGTCTTGGCCCCGTGCCCCACACCCAACTCAGCGCCGGCATTTGCTCTGCCGCGCTGAGCCCATCCGGACTGGTCACGCGCCATACCCCGAATGGAATCGTAGTACAGTTGCCCCCTTGAAACAGCGTCCCCTGAAAGTGCCACTTCGCGGGAACCGTCACCTCAAACGCGTTCATGTCATTCAGCGTTGGATCGGTAACATACTCCTTGTGCGCGCCGCCGCTCGATATGGCGCTGACGCTTTCCCCAGCACTCGCCGCAGATGTTGACAGCGGCCCTTTGCAGCCGAAAATTGTGATTGCAATCAGAATTGCAACCAGTCTTCTCTTGATAGACATCCCTTTACTTAACATTACGACCAACCTCCGTAGACCTGGTTTGGCAAGGATCGACTGCAAGCGTGCTTCAAGTTTGACCCTTGCATTTCCTTCGCAAAACAATTGCGGCCATTTGCCCTTGGTTAACTGACTGCCTGCTCCTTCTTCGTTTCGAGTGTTGTATTCAAGAGACGAAGCCGTAGCGGCAGGCCGCCGACAGAAGGAGCGACCTTTCGCACCAACCCCGCGAATTCACTCACTGTCGCCGCGTCGTTCCAGACCCCATCACTGACCACGAAGGAAAGTGTGGCGCGATCATTGTGTTTCGTCAGAAAGACGTCGACGCCCTTTCCCTGGAAGAAGCCGTTGGTCTTCAAGGCCACCCCAAGTTTCTGCGCTTCGTCCTCCGTCGCCGTGCCGAAGTAGTAGACGTGGTCGTTGCCGACGTTCGCCCGGCCCACTGTGGATTGGGCCTTAACCTGCCGCTCTTTGTCCATAAGCCGCAACTGGATTGGGAAACCTCCAGCCGACGGCGCTGTTTGCTGCCCGATCACTTCAAACGCCGCTATCGTCGCCGGATCGTTCCACGAATCCGGCTTCACAATGAACGAGAGACTTGTGCCGTCTGCGTTCTTCGCCAGAAAGACGTCCGCTCCCTTGTCGCTGAAGTAGCCGCTCTCCTTCAGCGCGTTGCCGACAGCCTGCGCTTGTCCCTTGGTAGCAGATCCCGCGTAATAGACCTCGTCTTTCGAACCCATATGGATACTCGGGCCGGTTTCGGCTTTTTCCTGAAGTGACACAATTTCGAAGATCGCCGCAAACAGTGCAATCGAAAACGCCAGGCCCAAACCCGCAGACAGTCCTTTGGATCCGAGCTTGCCGCCTTGCTCCACGTGGCGCTTCACCTGTGCGCCCTGCAGTCTTTGCGCGCTGAACTTCATCAGGAACACGAGCCCCAACGCGACGGGAAAAGAGCCGCCCTGCGGGATGTTCCATCCAATCAGGATCGCCAGGGCCGTGACGGCAATCGTCACCAGCAGCGTGGTGGCGGCCCTGCCCGTTTGCCCCAGGCGCCGATAATTAAGAGCCATCAGCCCGCCACCGATAACCGGCGTGCCCAGAAAGGTCGCCAAAGTCACTGCGTTTGCGTCGAACAGCGCGTAGGTGGAAACGGGTACGGGAACCGAGTTTGGGTCGGAAATTGCCCGTGATGCGATCGATGACATTTGTGCCTCCTGGGGTTCATGAGATTCGAATCTGCCGGGAGGGACGAACCCGCCTGGAAGCCGTATTCACGCTTCGAGCCGCTCACCACACAGGAATCAGCTCAGTCCAGTTCTGTCGGATTGGGTCGACCACGCCATTCGGATCAAAGGTTGGGTCGTTGGTCAGCACCACCTCGCTATTGTCCGAGGAGATCCAATTGTGGGTGAATTGGTTGGAAGTCTCGATCTTGCGCCCGGTCGCGGGATCGACGAAGTCCATTCGGTTCAGCGAGTCCAGAACCTGCATATGCGCTCCCTTCTGCATGGCTGCGACCGTGTTGTTGTCGCTGGCCAAGGCAAGATCTGTTCCCCTTTTCGTGGTCGCCTGCTGTTCCTGACCGCGTTTGAGCATCGCGGCAGTCTGCTGCCGGAAGTGATCCTGAATTTCCTCAAACTGCTTATCGCTGGCTGCTCTGAATCTGTCGTATTGCGACTGCATCTTCCTCGCGATGTCAGCGTCCCAGGCCTGGTCGATCGTCGGCTGCTTGAGCGCGTTCGCTAGCAGCTGGTCTAGGTATCCCTTGGGCGCGCGCCTGAAGTTCGTCCCGTGCGTTCCGCAGTGGCGGGTTGTCCGCGCCGGCCTGCGCATCTGCGGATAAGCGGGAAAATGCGATTCCATGCAAGTGACTACCGTGCCCATCTGCTCCTCCACGACCTGCCCGTGAATCGTGTACTCCACCCGCACCCGCGCGGCATCGAGGGTCTGTCGCATTTGCGACCCATTTCCGCTCTCCGAAGCCAGCTTGCGCTGCTGCGCCTCCAAGCCCGCCTGCATCTGCGGTGGCAAGGGGACTATGCCGATGATCTTTGCTTCAGGATGCGTATTCGGCACCGCAATGTTCAGCAGAAACCCAGCCGCCGTGGTGATATCCACCGACTTGCACTTCTGGGGTGTTACTCCATCGCTGGCCCAGTCCCACGACACGCCCGGCATCTGCCCGATCGCCGTCAAGCCATCTGGGCTCGCGGAACCGTATGACAATCCGTCGGCCGGGGTGCCTGGGGCATGGCATCCGCGTGGCCGCAAAATTGTGCCCTCAAATTTCCATCCGGACGGCACGTCAATACTGAACGCCTTTGTTCCTTCGGCGGGATCCTTGACATCAACTGCTTCCGATCCGCTCCACGTGACCGTCACCTTTTTTGCGGAGCGGCTCCCATCGGCTTGCGCCCCACTACCCAAATTTCGCTGTTGGCTGTGGCAGGCAGCCATCGCCATCGCCAACATCACCAATGCGCCTGTCGCATTTGCTCTCCGACCTGTCACAAGACCTCCTTGATGTTTATTTTTGCGCAGACTGAGAAATGGTTCGATTCAAAGTTGCCGATTCCGCGCCGGCACTCCGCGGCAACCGAGCCCACCGCAGCCGATTCGATCCTTATGATTGGGACGCGTCATCTTCGGGAAAAATGCGTCAAGAGCCGTTTTTTTGATTGCTTCTCGGAGGTATGTCATAATCACTTTCCCGTCCGCCGATTCGGAAGCCCCACATGTTACGTCAGCGATGAGTCACTTTCACGGCAGTTGTCGCCTTCTTGTCAGCAGTTGGATCAAACCGACCTCGCTGCCTGATTATTGCCGAGGAGAGAAATATGTTTGAACTTTTCAAACTCGCGTGGGACGTCTTCGTACTGCGGGATGCGGCGCGCAAGGGCCAGCTTAACTGGCAGGTCTGGGTCATAGCGATCGGTTTCGTGCTTTTTCTCTACGGAACGGGATTGCCGGTCGCACTCCTCTACGAGAAGCACCCGCAATATAAGCCCCTCTTCATCGGCACTCTGGCACTGGATGGGCTTGTGTTCATCTGGTTCATGATCTGGGGGGTGCGTCGTTACCTGCGACAGATTGCAGCCGGCAAGTCCAGCGCTGCCGCGCCCGGCGAATCCCAATAATCTACACGGAGGTCTCGTCAGTTATGTGGTTTCTTGCTGCAGTCCTATTGCAAGTGGTGGTGATTGTCGCCGGCATCCGCCAAGAAGAGCGCGCCGGCGTGTGGAGTTGGTCGAAGTTCGCCTTCGCGCTGGGGTTCGGCGGGTTGGAGTGCGCCATCCTCATAATCCCTGTCAGCGTGATGAATATGAAATCGCCCTACTTCATCCCTGTTTTCTCGACCTGCGGCGTGATTGCTGCCCTCAACTTCATTTGGATGATTATTGTTGCGCGCCGCTGGAAGCTTCCGGACGGTCGCACCAGTATTCAGGCCTACCGCGATCAGCAGGCTGGAATCAATGCTCCACCCAAGCGCGATTCATAACGTATCTGAGATTTTCGAGCCGGAATTGAGTTGCTGAAACAATATTTTGGCTCTAAACTGAGTCCTCTTACATTATTGGAGGGCTAAGCTTCGTCGCATGAACCCAGGGGATCAGGCAGGCGAAGTCACGGTATTGCTCCGCGACTGGACTGCGGGCAAGCCGGGCGCCATCGATGAACTATTCGAGTTGGTTTATCCGCAGCTGCGGCGGATCGCCGGGGCGCTCTTTCGTGGCGAACGCCAGGAGAACGTCCTTCAGCCCACAGGCGTGGTCAATGAGCTGTTCCTCAAACTGATTCGCCAGCGCAGCCTCCGTTTCGAAGATCGCGAGCACTTCTACAGCCTATCAGCGCGCTTGATGCGCCGCGTCCTGCTCGACCATGCACGCCACCAAGGCCGGCAAAAGCGCGATGCCGGATTGAACATTCCACTTACGGAAGAACTCGCCTGGATTGGCTCGAGACCGGTGGAAGCCATCGACCTCGATCGAGTCCTGGCAGAATTGGAGGCGCTCGACCCTCGCAAATGCCGCATGGTGGAGTTGCGCTTTTTTCTCGGATTCACCGCCGACGAAACCGCGGAGTTGTTGAGCCTTTCAAAGGCCACTGTTGACCGTGAGCTGCGATTCGCGCGCGGCTGGCTGCATGAGCGCCTGGCTCCGGACGCTGTGTGACGCACTGCAGAGTGACGCACTTTACCCCTCTTTCGCGCGATCCTGGAGAGAACTTCGATGCCACACGACGCTGACAACTGGGACATGCTGCAGCAACTCTTTCACCTTGCCGAAGAGTCGTCTCCGGAAGACCGCGAGCGAGTGCTTGCGGAACATTGCGGGGATCCTGCGATCGTTCGACGCGCCATGAGGATCTTCCTCAGCACCAATAATGGCGACGCGCCGGCAGAAGTTCCTGACGCTCAACCGCTCTCCGCGCGCATCGGTCCTTACTCTCTGCTGCGATTGGTCGGGTCCGGCGGAATCGGGTCAGTCTATCTCGCGGAACGCATCCTCGGCGGGGCACCGCAACGTTCAGCGCTCAAGGTGCTGTCACCTCACGCGGCGGGCCCCTCCTTCGTTGAGCGCTTTCATCGCGAACAACACATCCTGGGCTCCCTCGACCACCCCAACATCACGCGCATGCTGGACGCCGGCTTGAGTGAATCGGGCCAGCCCTTCCTGGTCATGGAGTATGTCGAAGGCGAACATCTTGACACCTATTGCGACGCCCGCAAGATGACCGTTCGCGACCGGCTTCAGCTCTTTCTCCAGGTATGCGGCGCTGTGGCCTATGCGCACAGGAACCTGATTGTTCATCTCGATCTCAAACCATCAAATATCCTGGTGAGCGATCAGGGGACGGTTAAACTCCTAGACTTTGGAACATCGAAACTGGTGCAGGCAGACAGCCAATTGACTACCACCGTGCTTGCCACTCCTGCGTATGCGAGTCCGGAACAATTGCGCAACGAGCCGGTGACGACTGCCTGCGATGTCTACTCGCTGGGAACCATTCTTTTCGAACTGCTTTCCGGGCGGCGCACCACGAATTCCGCGGCCATGGTTTTCGAGCGTGCCCTGAGCGAGCGTGAACCAGAGCCTCTGCCGGAAGCTGTGACTGCGGCTGCGGCGGAGGCTCGCGGGGTTTCGGAGAGCCGTCTGCGCCAGCTCCTGCTCGGCGATCTCGCCACCATCACAGCCAAGTGCATGCGCGCTCATCCATCCGGGCGATATGTCTCTGTTGACGCGCTTGCGGAAGATGTCAATCGCTACCTTTCCGGCAGGTCGGTGCTGGCACGTCCGCAAACAGCCCTGTACCGGGTGGGAAAGTTTGTCAGCCGCAATCGAGTCCGTGTGGCCGCGGGGTTCTTGGTCGCGATCGCGCTTCTCACCAGCGCGGCATATGCGGGGTGGCGGCAAGAACAAGCACGCCGCGCCGGTCAGCGAGCACTACGCATGCAGACATTCATGTACAGCTTGTTCCGGCTCGCGAATTCGAATTTCACAGGTAAACCAGCTGCTACCGTACCTGAGTTTTTGAAGTTGGGAGTCAGGCTGTTGCCACAGTACATCAAAGACCCGGCTGACCTGCGCCAGGCACAGATGAGCCTTGCCGAGTCCATGTACGACAATGGCGATCTCGATGGCGCCCAGACGGTATTTACGCAGACCATGGCCTCTGCCAAAGCGGCGAACGATCTGCCGTCTGAAGCCGAATCGGAGGCATTTGCCGGAAATATCGCCTACCAGACGGGACAGATGGACCAGGCCGCATCGCTTACCGCGCATGCTCTGGAGCTCTCGCGCAGGCCCGGAATGTCTGCCGCCATCAAAGTACGCGCCGCCATGTACTACGCTGTGAATCGGGAAAATTCCGGCTTCCGATCCGATGAGAACGTGAAGCTGCTGCAGTATGCGGCGAAGGAAGCTCGCGAGAATCAGCTACCTGCGCACGAAGCAGCCGACGCGCTCTACAGTCTCGGCAGCGACCTGGAACTGCGCGGGCGTCTTGACGAAGCCGAGCCTTTTTACCAGCAGGCATTGCAAATCTACAACCAGGACCCGTCCGAGATATGCGATCAATCGCAGGTGTACGGGGACATGGCTTACCTGCATGAAATGAGAAGCGACATCAAGGGCAGCCTTCCGCTCTATCAGCGCTCGCACGATGGCTACATCACGTGCTCCGGGCCTGATAGCCGCGGCGCGCTCACAGCGGGCGACTATCTTGCAGGTTCTCTGATCAAGCTGGGCAGAGCCCCCGAGGCGTTGAAGCTGCTGGAGCCGGAGCTTCCGCGCTGGAGAAAAATTGCGGGCTCAAGTCCCGACTTGTCCGAAGTGCTTTTCTTCCTCGCAGAAGCCTACGACGACACGGGCCGATTCGCAGAGGGAGAAAAGGCCGCGCAGGAAATGCTTACGGTACAGGAAGGCAAGATAGCTCCTACCGACCGCCGCATTGGCGCTTCGCACATGATGCTCGCCCGCGCTCTGTCGGGCGAGAATCGGATTCGTGAAGCCCTGCCGCACGCGCAGATTGCCGACAAGCTGCTGGCCGTCAACGCCGTTTCTCCCGGCGCCAAAACTATGAGCACACAAGCCCACCAGCTGCTCGTCGATCTTCAGTCCAAGGCAGCAAACTAGCTCGTAGTGGCTGCTCAGATGTGGCGCAAATCCAACGTGATCGACTTGGATGGCGGGCAGCTCCCGGACTGCCGCCGATGCGTGACGAAGTCCGATCGGGAGAGCGAAAGGAAACTGCGTTGGATGCAGTTGCCTGATCTACGCTTTCTCCTCCTGGCAAAGGAGTTCTGCGGATCAAGATTCCTTGATGATCCATTCCTTCACGGCGTTTGGATAGAAGAACTGCGAGTCGATGGCATTTTTGACTACCGCTGAAGCCGCATCGTCATTGCCGGCTGCTTTCGCATCGCGGATAGCTTGTTGTTTCTCCCGGTATCGCGAACCGTCGAGATCCTTCACCGCGTACATGATAGCTGTCTCGCAGCGCACCAGCTTCTCCTCGACAGCGTTCACGTGCTTCTCCGATGTTGCCTGTCCTCAACGCTGAGTCCGCCCCACACCAGCACACTCTGCAAGCCGCAGTGAACTGCCAGAAACCGCAGTGCCGCCCGCCGCACGCCTGCATAGTAGTTATCCATGTAGACGCTTGGATTCAGGTCTCCCAACTGCATCGCGCGCGCGTCCGCCAGCGTTGCATCGCCTCCAATGCGGATGTCGTCGATGGCCTGGTTCGCGGCGTCTCCCATGCCGGCCGCAAAACAATCGTGGATGAAGCGGGAGGTCATCTCCGGAAGAGAAATTACCCCGGTGGGATCAAACATTTTGGGAATCAGGTTCGCCGGCGCCGGGGGCGTAGCCGTCACGAGTTGCCGAAAGAGGGAATAGAGCAGCATTACCGCTGCCGCCTCAAATCCGCTTACCTTATTCTGCTGCAGATCGACGCTAGAGAATGCCTTTAGTTTCTCGGCCAGGTAGTCCGCGATGGCTTGTTTGCCCGACGCCCGCAAGCCGAAAAGATCGCCTGCGATCATCTTGCGTTAAGCGGACTCTGAAATTCGCGTGTCTCAACGTTTTGAGAGTCATAGTCTAGACACCGCGCCTCTCACGGAAATGCTTCCAAAACTTCTCTCCTCGGATCGATTACGACAGTTTTGCGGAATTTCACGGTGCATCGAATCTCAAGCTGACGGTCTTCGACCGGCGCACAGCGTGATGCCTGAGCCGGTCGTCCGCTAGATACTTCGTGCTCACCAGTTTCTCTGCGTGCTCTTTAAGAGCGATACCGCACCAAAGCGGCAGGAAGCCGGTTAACATCTGGATCGATCCTCACCGTAAGGCATCTGCATGCCCATCCCGTTCGGAGAATGTGAATCAGCTCAGCCGACCGTCGAGCATCGGCGGAAATCAGTGAAAGTGGGTAGCTATTGCCATACCCGGATTCTCAGTCCCGGATGAAATATCCGGCTTGGAATTTACGGGGTGCATGGGGAATCGAATCTTTGCCACCAGGGCTTTGTATCGGGAGTCGTCCTTTAAGGTCAGCAGGTCGGGGTGGGACAAGCAGCTGAGAACCTCGTTTTCATGACGCGCATAGGCCACTTCGAGGAGGTGCAATGCCTCCTGTTTCCGGCCCATCAGTACACAGGTCTTGGCCAGTAATGTTCCGGCCAGTTTTCCGGCGACATAATACTCTTTCTGTTTGGCGTACAAGTCCTTAAGCAGTCCCGGCCCGCCGTCACGCTTGTAGCCCGCCTGAGCGGCGGCGATCACGTCTTTGAGTACCGGATCGTTTGCCACCTCTGCTGCGCTTTTGCCCTCGGACAGAAAGGCTGGATAGTCGCCGGACGCGAGGCTGATACGCATCAAATATAGGTGCGGAGAGCGAAATTCCGGCGCCGATCGCTCGACTTCCCTCAGGAGGTCGATAGCCTCCTTGGTATGTCCAGCGTTGGCCAGCAGCAAACCTTTGTCGGAGAGAGTCGCGTTGGAAGAAGGATCGAGTTCCTGGGCTTTGTTGAGCTGATACAGCGCTTCCTCATATCGGCTCGGGACAGCGAATGCGTTTGCAAACCAACGCCGAGCCTGCGCATCTTTAGGGTCTAGCTCGATGGCGCGACGGAATTCCTTCTCCGCGTCATTGAAATCCCAGCTGCCGTACATTTCGGCAAAGGCTAGGGCGCGGTGGGCTTCGGCGAGTGTGTCATCTAGTTGCACAGCCTTCTTTGCAGCAGCGATGGCGCGCGGAAATGCTTCGCCCTCAGACATCGTTGAGTATTCTCTGAGCAGATCGTAGGTATCGGCGAGGCCAGCGTAAGCCTGAGCGTAACCCGGATCGTGGACGATGGCCTGGGTAAAGAGATCCAGGGCGCGGTTCAGGCTGTTCGGAGATCTCTGGTTCCACTCATAGCGACCTTTGAGATAGTAGTCGCGAGCTATCATCTTGTCCGATTCTGACACCGCCGCCAAATTCGATGCAAGGTCAGACTGCCTTTTCGCAAAGAGCGCCCGAAATTCCTGAGGCGGAGACGCTCCGACAGCAGAAAACGCGGCGATTGCCACAGCCAGTCCAACCCCGGCCAGTCCGATAATTGCGACCGCCATTCGCAGCCGCGGCATCACCGATAATTGGCTTGCAAGCCTATTGAGAAGCGGCGAAGGAGCGCTCTCCCGGGTCACCGCACACTCCTGTAGAGTCTCGCCCTCCTCTAAAACCGCGGCCGATTCAACGGGTTCGGGATCTGTCGTGCTTCTCGAGGTCAGCCAATCGTTCAGCTCTGCCGGGAATGCATAGACCGAGGCCTTGGCTCCCCCCGGAACACGATAAACGGGCAGACCACGGCTGGCCCCCCAACGCTTGACGGTTCTTTCTGTCTTTCCCAGGTAAGCCGCAATATCCTTCCAGCCCACCAGCCGTGGGGCAGAATTGACCCTGTCACTGCTTTCTGTGATACCTGGGTGGGGAAACGACATATATTTTCGGCCTGTTTATCGCGAACGACCCTATTTGTCACTCTTCGACACAATGTGTCCCTTGGCATTGGGATGATTCAACTGCATGATAACTCATCGCCGATGTCGCAAGACCGCGGAATCTTCCCGACAAACGATCGCGCTGGGGGCATTCTTATCCCAACGGAGACGTCTGTGAAATGCGGTTAACCGGCAACTTCACAGACAGGATGACCTACAAATTGCATATTCCTTTGAATCTACGTGTGATAAGGTCGTTTGCCTGGATGTTTCTGGCGACGGTGTTGGTTCCGGCGACTGCCCAGACATTGCCGGGGGTGGTTGACCTTCCCATATCAGTCGGAACCGCGGGCTACGGTGTGGTGGAGGCCGGCGACGGGAACTTCTATGCCATGTCGCTGCGCGGTCTGACACCAAGTTACTGCGCCAGCGACGCGACCATGGTCTGCTCGTATATCTATCAGATCACCAAGAGCGGGGTCCTTACCAACTACCATTCTTTCCAGCCGGCTGCTTCAGGGAGCGCGACCCCCACGAACACGGACGGCCTTGAACCGACCGACCTGATTGTAGGCATCGACGGAAGTCTCTACGGCGCCTGCAGGATAGGCGGTCCGCGCGGCTTCGGAACCATCTTCAAAATTGCGTCGGGCGGCACCCTTACCGTGCTGGCCAGCTTCGGCTTGAATGCCGCCGGACTCGCTCTTGATCCCGGATACCAGCCCTTGTCTTTGATTCAGGGTGCCGACGGTAACCTCTACTTTGTTAACGTCGCAGGCGTTTACTCCATCAACCTCGCCAGTGGAGCGCTGAGTACGGTCGCGACCCTCCCGGTCAGCGGTGCGAACCAGACCGACCCCGATGGGTACAACGTGTCATCGATCATGCAGGCCAGCGACGGAAACTTCTATCTCACCGTAGAGACGACCCCGGGGATTTACACAGGCGGCGTCGGCGTGAACGCGGGAGGGATTCTTCAGGTTACCGCCGGCGGCGCCATAAACGTCGTGCACGCCTTCGCCATCGATGGCAGCGAAGGTGTCGATCCATTCAGTCCGCTGGTACAAGGTTCTGACGGTTATCTCTATGGCGCGACCAGAGGCTCCAATGCACCCACAGGGAATGGGATGGCCTTCAAGGTCCAGCCTAATGGCAATGGTGCTTTTACCTCGTTGGGACCCTTACCGGGTCAGGGTTCAGGCTCACCCAGCAACGCTCTCACCGTCGGCAGCGACGGCAATCTGTACGGCACTTCTCCGCTGGGCGGAGCAACCTCCGCAGCCAACTGTACCCCGTTGGGATGCGGGTTGCTCTTTCAGATGACGCCGGCCGGAGCCTTCACCACGGTCTATGCCTTTAGGGGCGGTAGCGCCGCTAGCCCTAACCCCACTTTTGCTTCCATCGACGGCGCCTTTCCGGGCTCACCGGTGGTGCAGGGGGACAGCGGGGACTTCATTGGCGGCTCAATGGGGCTGGCAAACAACAGCCCGGCCTTTTTTGATATCGACGCAGGGCGTGCTGCGCCAGTGAAATTGACTGTTACCCCAGCGATCGCAGCAATAGGAACGCCAGTCAAGATCACCTGGTCAGTCTCTAATGCATTTTCAGATACGGCTCAGAATTGTGGCGCATTTGTGCAGGGCGGCGGTCTGCCGGGGGGGAGCGCGTGGTCCGGACGGCAGACAGGCAATCTCGCCAATGGCATTTATAGCGGAAGCAGGACGGTTACGCCGACCCAGCCCGGCACCTACACCCTCGGATTGTTATGCGGAGGTAATGAAGCCGGGTTTGTGACCCTGACTGTCGCAGCAGGCCTTTCCATCACGACGCCGTCATTCCCAGATGCACAGGTCAACGTAAGCTACTTGGGGTCGATCCAGGCAACCGGTGGCGTAGTGCCCTACCACTGGGCCCTTTCTAACATTCCTCCTGGACTGACCGACGCAGGCGACGGATCGCTCCCTGGCAAGCCCACACAATTCGGCGACTACACCTTGCCCGTCACCCTTACCGACTCGGACACCCCGCCTAAGCAGATCACAGGGACAGTTACTCTGAAGGTCGTCTCCGGCCTGAAGATTCAGAACAAGTCGCTGGTCAAAGCTACCGCGGGGTCCAACTACAAGCAGCAGCTGGTCGCACTATATGGAATGCCTCCCTACAAGTGGTCAATTACCGCCGGCACGCTGCCCAACGGCCTGACGCTCGACCCCGCCTCAGGACTGCTTGCGGGCACTCCCACCGTAACGGGTAACTTTCCCATCACGGTGCAGGTGCAGGATTCGGAGCCCACACCGGATAAGGTGACCGTCAGCTTCACGCTGAAGGTGGTGCCCAGTATTCAGATCGCCGGAGTCGAGTTCACCCAGGCTATCCAGCAGTACCAGAACCTCGACGACCTGCAGGCTACGCTCAGTGCCACCTCAGAGCCGCCGGTCCCGATCGTCTCCGGAAAATGGGCCGCAATGCGCGTCTACTTCACCAACGTCAAGGACGCAACCGACATCACCTTGACGGCCTCCGGAGCGCTGGTGGGAGTGAAGCCCTTGACGGTGTCACCCAACTGCGCCACCGTCGACCAGCGGAACAGGGTCGATCCCTGCCGCTCGATGGACTTTTATTTCTGGGCTCCCTCCGGCTCGTGGACGACAACGCTCACGCTGGAGGATGGCAACAACAATCAGCTCGAGCAGGAAACGTTCAACATTCTCAGCCGCGATACTTTCGGCATCTTCCTCAAAGGTGTCTCGGTCTGCGGCGTCGTCAACCAACCCACGTCATGCGGCGATCCCTCGGTCCTTTTGGGCATCATCGATTTCGCTAACAAGGTGCTTCCCACTAGCTCCGTGACAGCCGGCACCACAACCAGGAAGGTTCAGAGAAACTTCGCCAGCTATCCAGGCGACACTTGGCTCGACGATGTCGTGTCGGCAATGAACACATATCTCTATACCGGAGCGGATGCATCAAACGATGCCAGTTCGAACACGAGAACCGACTATGCAGGGATCTACAAGCACGTCTATGGCAATACGGGAATCGGAGGGCTCGGCGGTCACGCGCTGCTGATCGCCGACTCCGCTACGCGACAGGGTGTGGATGCGACGCAACAGGTGCTGGCACATGAAACGGGCCACACGCTCAACATTCCCCATACCGGCACAGCCGATCCGTCGGGCAGTGTCGAGCCCAGTTGCTGGGGACCCGGGGCCGTTTTCGCGGGCCAAGCCAACTCATGGCTTTGGGCCACCAACCGGCTTCAAAGCTCGGGCGGCTTTGAAGAGGGATTTGACGTCGAACTGCAGACGGTCGTGGATGGCTACAACGACTTTGATGTGATGTCGTACTGCATGCCGCGCTGGATTTCGCCGCTGAACTACAAGCAAATGTTTCCAGAACTCAATGGCGGCTTGGTATCCTCTCCGAACGCGAAAGGTGCGCCCCAGAAGGCCGTCGCACATCCAAAACCGGCGGTCACCTTCGCCGCAGGTTCTTACTGGACCGTCTCGGGGTCAATTCCTACCACCGGGCTTGTGCTCGATCCCATCTTCACGGAAACCACTACCGGCACATCCGATCCCGGCACAGGAACCTACTCCATCCAGGTAGAAAACGCCGGCGGACAGGTGCTGTTCACCCGCCACTTCACTCCCATCGTGCCGCAAACCGACACCACCGGCACTGACTTCCAGACCGACCCAATTTTCTCCGAGACTATCCCGGCAATTACCGGGGCTACCGCAATCTCCGTTGTTGACTCCACCGGAGTTTCCCTCAAGACAATCAACATCACCGGTACAGCGCCCACGGTCACCATCACCAGCCCCGGCGCGGGATTCGTCGGGACCGCGCAACAATCGTTGAGCTGGATGGTGAGCAGTCCAACGGCAACAAGCTTTACTTCGCGCATCTTCTATTCCACCGATGCGGGTGTCACCTGGCAGCAGATCCTTGACACCACCGACACCAGCACCGTAATTGACTTCGACACTTTGCCGGGAGCATCGGCGGCTCTCATCCGCATCGACGCGTCTGACGGAGTCAACACGGGCAGCGCTAAATCCGTGGCTTTCAGCGTGCCGAAGAAGCTGCCCGAAGCCGTCGTCATCAACAATCCGGTGAACGGTTCGACGTTCCCCGCCGCGAATGCCGTTCTGCTCTCCGGCGGCGCGTACGATCCCGATGATGGCTTCCTCGCGGGAAAAGCCCTGCAATGGACTGACAGCGTCCAGGGCAGCCTTGGCTCCAGCTCGCCGCTCCCCGTCACCCTCAAGCCCGGGAGCCACACCATCACGCTCACCGCAACGGACTCCGATGGAAACGCGCTTACGGCTACAACTCAGATCACTCTCGGCGGAGCAGCCCCGGTCGTGACCCTGACCACAAGTCAGGACTCCACATGCTACATCGCCACCATCAACGCCGCACCGGGTGCACAGGGCGCCAGCCTTACCGCCGCGAAGTACAGCTTCGACGGAGGCAACACCTACACCGCCATTCCGCTCACAAGCCTTCCATTCGCCTTGCCCCTCAATGGCAGCGGGACGGTGAATGTCGTAGCATTCGCGACTGACGCCAGCGGTCAGGTTACCTCGAAATCCTCCGCTGTGAATCTGGGCACCGGGTGCGCATCTTCCACGGTGAAAGCGAGCGCGGGAAGCGGGCAGAGCGCGGTGGTCGGGACCGCTTTTGCCACCGCTTTGACCACGCTGGTTGTGGACCTGAACGGCAATCCTGTATCGGGCGCAACCGTGACTTATGCAGCGCCGGCAAGCGGAGCGAGCGCAACACTCTCGTCTCCGACTGCAACTACGAATGCTTTCGGCATTGCCACCGTAACGGCGACTGCCAATAGCACCACAGGAGCGTATAACGTCACGGCCAGCGTAACAAACGGCAGTTCAACGGCGACGTTCGCGTTGACAAATTCCGACTTCAAAATAGCCGCAGGCACCGCAACGCTAACCGTCCCGCGCGGGTCAACCGGCACGGACACCATCACGCTTACGGCTCTTGGCGGCTTCAACGGACCTGTGACCTTTGGCTGCTCCGGACTTCCTGCCGGGGCAACGTGCACCTTTGCGCCGGCCACCGTGACGCCCACGGCCGCGACAGCGAGCACCACAATGACGATTGCCGCATCGCAGACCGCGTCATTGCGGTGGCCGGTCGGGGGCGGAAGCATTGTTGTTTGCACTCTGCTGGCGTGCATCATTCGCCGCCGTAAATATTTCAGCGGCCTGGCGATCATCGCAATCGTGGCCGCTCTGCTAAGCCTCACCGCTTGCGGATCCTCACCCCATAAACAACCCACCACATCAAGCATCACGGTGACAGCATCCGCGGGGTCCGTCCAGCGAACAACGACTGTCGCTTTGCAAATCCAATGACAGGCGTTTGCGAAATCCAGAACTGCCGCGTTGAAGGTTATCGAACTCGACCCAACCGTTGCTGCTGCTCAGGCCCAGCTTGCCAACTTGGATTTCGCGCCCGAATGGGATTGGCTGAAGGCCGAGAGTGAATACGCCAGGCATCCGCCTTGACCCCAAGTTCGTCTGCGGCGACACCGCTGGTGGCGATGGTCTTCCTCATCTTTGGCGGGGTAATGCCCGGGAATTTTGCAGCGATGTAGTAGCGCGTTGCTTGTTCGATCATGCCGCCGTCAGCACTTTGCTCTTGAAGATATTCGAGTAAGGTTTGGCTCATTTCCAGTCTCCTTCGATGGCAATTCTCGTCGAGCCATCGCTGCGCCATAAAAACTTTGTTTGAACTCTATACCCAGGTATATGGTTCAAAATACCAGTATGAGAATTGGGGAACTTGCGGCTCGCGCCGAAGTGAACATTCAAACGCTGCGTTTTTACGAGCGTGAGGGCTTGCTGAAGTCGCCGGTGCGAACGGCTTCCGGTTATCGAAGCTACACGGACAGTGATCTTGAGCGAGTGCGTTTCATTCGGCTCTGTCAAGGTCTGGGCTTCACCCTGCGCGAGATCCAACAGTTGCTGATCCTGCACAAGAGCGTCGCCGAATACAGGGGAGTTATAAAGATGAAGCCCTCTGCTGTTCGAGAGATTGTGACGATGGCAAACGAGCGTCTCGAACTAATTGACAAGAAACTGACGGCTCTAAGCTCGATGCGCGCGGAATTGATGGCTCTCGTCAGGGCGCTCAGCGATGATTCGGCCGGCACCTGTCCAGTCGCCGCGAGTCCGGCAAACAAATCGAAGAAATAGTGCTTGACCCTATACCAAGGTGCAAGCTCCAGACTTGTTCTTGAAGGCCACTGACCGCAATCGGTCAAGCTGGGAGATCAAGCTTGGACAGTCAACAAATTCGCGTCAACCAAACTTCGTTAAAGTGGATCATCTTCCTGGCAGTGCTTGCCTCCGTGGCGGTATGGGCAGTCCACGGCGTTCTGGTTCGCGCCCAGCAGATGAGCACTGCCGATACAACGGCCTCGGCGTTCGCATCCATTTCAGTGGGTTCTTCTGCGAAAGCCGTGGTGCGTCTCGAGAGTGTCAACGGCAATGAGGTGAAAGGCACCTTACTGGGAAGACAGAGCGATACTGTCTACCTCTTGCCTTCTGCAATGACGCCACCCGTCATTGCGGTTCTCACACCCGATACCTCCGTAGTCATGGGGAAGCCGCAGGACATAGCCGTTGGTGCTGTTGTCCAGCTAGCCGGGACGATCGGCGCGAATCATGTTCTCCAGACCAGTCAGGTCGTGATCCTCACCGGCTACGTTCGTGTGTCACAAGTGGCGAGGTGACGGGCCGTGAACGACTATTTGCAGTGCGCATTGAGCGGATGGGCAGGCGCTCTGCTGTTTGGGTCGGGCGTTGCGATGCCTTACTTATTCCAGCGGTCGCCGGGCGCGAAGTTGCCCTACCTGCGACGGATGTGGCCGCACTATTGGCTCGGATACCTGGCGTTTTTCTTTTCTCTTGGGCACGCCTGGTTCGCTATGCGCAGTGGGAACATGCGTGGAATGAATTTATCTGGCGTATGGATTACAACTGTCGCACTCGTCGTCATCCTGTGGCAGATCAGCGTTGGTCTGCTGCTTCGCGATCCAGCGCAATCGAAACGCCATGCGCTGCGGCGGTTGCATTTGTGGACGATGGCTTTGGTGGCCGGGCTCATCGTCGTCCACGTCGTCCTAAACAGGCCGTAGGCAAAGGAGAAAGTCAATGAAGCAAACGGTTGCGGTATTCGTCCTCTTGTTTCTCGCAGGCTTTGCATTCGCGGCTTCGGCACCTGCAAACTTCTCGGGAAACTGGGATTTCGATCCGGCGCAGAGCAAGAATGTGGGAATGATGGCGCAAGGAAAGATCCACACCACTGTGGTCCAGACGACGTTCAAGATAGTCGTAGACGACACTTCTGAATTCAATGGCCAGAAAGACACACAGCACACGGTCTACGACCTCACGGGAAAGCCGGCCACAAACACTTCAATGATGGCCGGCCAGGCGATCACCAGGAGCCATTGGGAAGAAAGCCGGTTGATTACTGATTGGGAAAGCCCTGGCGCAATCGCTGGAACAATGGTCAAGCGGACTGAAACGCGCTATTTGTCGCCTGATGGAAAGACGATGTATGTCGAGTCAGCCCGGCCTGGCAAAGAGCCGATAATCATCGTTTTCACGAGGGACAAATGAGCGATGGCGACCATGACCGTGACCTCAACTCCAGATCGCGTGGGCAGGCTCCGCAAGTGGCGCGTGGCGTGGTTACTCTTTCTGAGCGCCGCCCTTGTTGCCGCCGGGGCATGGTGGAGCATCCATGAAAAGACAGTCACTGACACCCGATCGACCCATGTTCATTGGGTTGCGCCATCGATTCGAAACATCACAGCCAACGTCAACGCTACAGGCATTGTGAAGCTCAAGATCGGCGCAGAAGTCAGAGTCGGGGCTCAACTCTCAGGGATCGTTCGCCGGCTGAACGTGACGGTCGGATCCCATGTGAACCAAGGCGATGTGATAGCCGAGATTGACTCGCGGCCCGTAACGGCAAAGATTGATCAGGCTCGCATGCAACTGTCGCAGGCCGAGGTATCACAAGTGAAGGCCAGAACCGATTTCGCGCGGAGCCAGAAGCTGTTTGAGGCCGGCATCATACCGGCTCAGCAGTTCGAAGATTCAAGAGCTGCGCTCAATGCGGCCAACGCATCCGTCGCTGCCGCGCAAAGCGTGGTGTCAACGGCCCAGGTCGATCTGGCCTATGTCGCTATTCGAGCGCCGATAAGCGGGACAATTGCATCAATCGCGACCCAACAGGGCGAGACGGTCGCTGCCTCGTTTGCCACGCCCACCTTCGTGACCATCATTCAGGAGTCAGCCTTGGAAGTGATTGCCATGGTCGATGAAGCTGATATCGGCAATGTCCGAAGGGGGGAACGAGTCGAATTCACAACTGAAACCAATCCTGATCATGAATTCCGAGGAACGGTAACGCGTATTGCTCCTGTAGCAACCATTATTTCGGGCGTCGTCAACTATAAGGTGGCCATCTCGATTGAGCGAGGTGTTGCCCTATTGCGGCCAGACATGACTGCCAACATCAACATTCGGGCTTCGGAGCACAAAGCTCTATTGATTCCTTCCAAATGCATACACCGGCAAGGTGGACAGTCCTTTCTCTACGTTCAGGGGCCGGGAGGATCTATCGCCAAACGGATTGTATCGATTGCAGGCAGGGACGCGGACGAAACAGAGATCACTCGCGGGCTGAGTATGGGCGAGAAGGTGGAATCAAAGACAGGAGAGAGCAACTAATGATCAGGCTTGAAGGTGTTTCAAAAACATATTCGCGCGGTGGAACTCCTGTCACCGCCCTTCGGGATGCCAGCTTTGCAATAGACGCTGGAGACTTTGTAGTCATTCGAGGCGTCTCTGGTTCCGGCAAGTCAACACTGCTCAACATCATGGGCTGCCTCGACTCGCCGACATCAGGCGCTTATGTGCTCG
>JANXQR010000111.1 GCA_025353435.1 Acidobacteriota bacterium
CCACTGGTTACTTTGACACGCCGGTAGTGCCGACGTCTGGCTTCGCGGGTGGCTACAACACGCCGGATTGCTCCTATCCCGACGCCACGCCTGCAGTCAGCGAAGTTGATGGAGATGGAATTGGACCGTGGGTAAGTGCAGCCAGTAAAGCCCTGACCATCAAGTCACTTGGCGACCAGAAGGTCGACAACTACGCGTACTCCGGACCATCCGCAAACGGAACGACGGTGTACGGCCAGCAGCGGCTTACGCGTCACTACGGCTTTGGCACGCAGTGCACCTCGCCCACCACTGGCAGCGCAACCTGCAATACCCTGTCGAGTGTCACCATCGGCGGCGTCACGGCTCCGATTACCTCGTGGTCTGATACCCAGATCAGGGTGATCTTCCCCTCGGGGGCGCCGGCGTGCGCAGTGCAACAGCAAACGATATACGGCGGCTCTCCGGCAAAGTGCGGCGAGCTTGTCATCACAGCGGGCAACGGTAAACAATCGGTTGACTCGGTAACCGCGACTGCGGGTGGAAAAGCGCCCACGGTGATGGCTGCCGGTCAGACGATCCAGAGCGCAATCGACGCGGCAAAGCCGGGCGATCTGATCATCGTTCCTCCGGGCACCTACTCTGAAATGCTTCTGATGTGGAAGCCGGTTCGTCTGCAAGGTGTTGGAGCAGCGTCGAGTATCGTCGATGCCAGTCCGCATCCGGCCGGCAAACTCAATCCGTGGCGTCGTCAGATCGTTTGCCTCTTCGGTCTTGCCTTGAACGGCACGCCGATCTCGGCTACGAATGCGTACGATCCGTCGAGCACGTTCACTTGCACACCGGACATGCAGTTCTCGGTCGATCGCTTGCCGCTTGAAGCGACTGTCGGCTGGGATGCCACTCTCAACGGAAACCTGGCGGAACAGCTGATCGAGCCGACCATCATGGGAGCCTACGAAGGCGCGGGCATCACCGTGCTAGGCAAAGGCGTGAAGTTCCCGGCCGGACAGAATCCGTTCGCCTCCGACGTCTTCCCAACCGGGACACAACTGCTCACGAGCGGCGATTGTCTCGACAACAGCGGTGCCAACCCCTTCCCGGGCAACTTCCTTTGCAACCCGTCGTCAATTGACGGCTTGACTGTCAAGAACAGCTCCCAGGGTGGCGGCGGCATTATGCTGCACGCGTGGAACCACGAACTCCAGATCGCCAACAATCGCGTGGTGAACAACCAGGGAACACTGTCCGGCGGTATCACCGTCGGTCAGGGCGAACATTCGGACGCGTTCCTCGTCGGTGCTGGAGCCGTCAACGCGCCTCCAGGATCGTGCATCACAAATGAGAGTGGGCTTCCGGCGAACCTTGCCTTGCCGTACTGCAACAACCTTGATGTCAACATCCACAATAACCTTGTCACGCAGAACTCTTCGCTGGGCGACGAACTCTTCTCGTCGACTCCCGCGGGTGGCGGTGGCGTCACCTTCTGCAGCGGCAGCGACTATTACAAGTTCAACTACAACTGGGTGTGCGGCAACATGAGCACCGGTGACGGCGCTGGCGTTGTGCACCTCGGGCTGAGCTACGATGGCGACATCGAACACAACACCATCCTGTTCAACCAGAGCACGAACCCAACCATCGTGACCAATGGAGGCGGCCTGCTCGTGATGGGCGCTCCCGATGTCGATCCTCCTTGCGGCCTCACCACCGACCTGGATTGCGTCTCAACTCCGAGTGCAATTCTCCCCAGCGATGGTGCTGGTCCGGGAACCGTGATCAACGCGAACCTGATCGTGGGCAACTCCGCTGACAGCGGTAGCGGTGGCGGCCTGAGACTGCAGCACATCAACGGATCAGAAGTGCTCAACTTCCCCAAAGGCAATTCGAGCACTCCCTGGCCGAGCATTACCGGTCATGCTGCGCAGCCCGCCTTCCAGAAGGCGACAGCGTGGAATGCGATCGTGGTCACTAACAACATCATCACCAACAACGTGGCCGGCCTGGATGGCGGTGGCGTGTCCCTGCTGGACGCATTGGCGGTCGACGTCGTCAACAACACAATCGTGTCCAACAACTCCACAGCTTCTTCAGGAGTGCTGCTGCAATCCTTGTTTGCGCCTTTGGCCAGCACAAGCGGAACCAACTGCACCACCAATAATGGCGCCCAGTCTTGCCCGCAAGTGGCCGGCCTCGTCGCGGATACCAATACGGCGGTGTTGAAAGCCAACATCGGCCTGATCACTCCGGGAGGCGCGAGCGCGATTACCTGCCCGACCAACCACGGTACCAGCGGGTCCTGCGTCAATTACTCGGTCCCGATCCTGGCAAACAACATCCTCTGGAAGAACCGCTCGCTCATGATCGCTGTCGGAACAACGGCAGGCGGCTTCCAGAGCCAAAATAACCAGGTCACGCTGTATAACTCGGGATTCGGGACAACTCCCACCCCTGCCAAGAACCAATTGACAACGGGAGCCTGCGACGATCCGAATACCAGCTATTGGGATCTAGGCGTCCGAGGGGACACCGGCCCCGGCAACCACGGGTCGGGATACACTCTGTCCCCGACCTACTCGGTGCTCACCAACAACTCAACCTTGGCTGAAAGCGCAGACGCCAGCAACATCTACCATCCCGCAACTGTGCTCGGAAGTCTTTACTGCAACGGCTCCCGCCTTCCTCCTGAGGCAGTGGTTGCAGCTGGCGTTTACGGCTGGCAGGTTCCGCCTGGAACCAACGAGTCTAACGCACTGCCGGGCCCGGTGTTCACGCTCGCCGCATCTGCTGTAGTGGACGAGGGCAACAACTGGGTGAACCTACGTTGGGGACCGTTGTCCACGGCCAGCCCGACAACCAATGCTCAGCTTGGCAACTACAACCCGAGCGGAACACTTGTCGTCCAAAAGGTTCCTGCAAACGAAGCCGTGTACTCGCAAGACTTCGCGGTCCTGCAAAATGACTTCTTCGGCAACCCCAGGCCTGCTGTGAACAACATCAATCACCTGGATATCGGCGCCATCGAAAGTCTCACCACGGCGGCACCAGCATTCTTGCTGGCGGCAGGAACCTACCACAATGTGCCTGCGCCAACCTTGACCCTCACCTCGTCAACGCCTGGGGCGGTGATCTACTACACGTACACGACCAACGGAACCACTCCGACCACAGGGTCAACCGTGTACGCGGGGCCGATCACCATCAACAAGACCGGAACTGTTGAAGCCATCGCGCAAGCGCCTGGTTACGCGGTCAGCCCGGTTAGCGCCAAGGGATACATCTACACAGTGCCTGCGCCTGCTCCGAGCTTCAGCCTTGCTGGTGGCACCTACAGCACTCCGCAGACTCTGACCCTCACGGACAGCGTGCCTGGCGGTGCGGCAATCTACTACACTTACGTCGCCGGCGGAACTCCTCCGACGAACGCATCCACTTTGTATACGGGACCGATCACCATCAACAAAACCGGTGTCATAGAGGCCATCGCTTATCCGGCGGACACGGCGACCTACTTTACGAGCGGAGTGAGCAACAAGTCCTACACTTATGTGGCGGCGCTTACTGCTCCAACCGTTACACCTGCAACAGGGATTTTCGCAACCAACACCAACCGTTCGGTTACGATGTCCGATCCAGCAAACTCGCTTCTGCCAGGGTTTGCAATCTACTACACCATTGACGGTTCGACGCCGGGAACAACAGCGGGTGGTTCCACCAGCCTGTACTCGGGAACGTTTAACCTCAATGCCCCAACCGCATCCATCATCACTGTGAAGGCGCTGGCCACAGCCACCGGATTCCCGGCAAGCACTGTGACTACCAGGGTCTACGCCTTCCTGCCGCAGCTTGCGGCCCCCAACTTCCTTCTGGCAAGCCTGCCAGGCGGACACGTTCCAGTGGGTTCAAAGCTCACCTTCGCCGCGGTTCCGGCGGGTGTGACCATCTACTACACAACTAACGGCAGCGCGCCAAACGGCGGATCGAATGTTTACAATCCGGTGACTGGCATCATCATCAACGCGTCAGAAACGGTGCGGGCAATTGCCATCGGTACGGGTTACATCAACAGCAACCCGTCTGCGAAGCAATACCTGGTCCCATAACAGAAACGGAAGTGATCGAGGCTCCCTCGCCACGGCGAGGGGGTCTCGTCGATTCCAGAGACAACTCCAACCATCGCCCAGAATCGTGGGTTCTTACCAGGCAAATACGGGTTCCATCGAGACCTAGTCTGCTCGAAAGCTTTCAAATCTGCACGCAACGCTCTATCTTGAAACTGCTGGCAATCCGAGCCTGGGCTTGTTTTGGACAGTCCGCGTTGCCGGGAGTTGAACTTCGACGCCAATAATTAGCAATCCCACAAATCCCGATTGCAACTCCACCAGAAGTGAGGGTTCGAATATGTATAGAATCAAAACCATGCTTCAACTCCGTCTACGTCAGTCCGCAACTGCTCTCATGTTTGCCGGCCTCGTCGCCGGGAGCGCGCTTACATTGGCGAACGCCCAACAGCCAGCCTCAGACAGCAACAGTGTTAAAGCAGCTGCGAGCCATTCTCCCTACACGCCGAGCCACTTCCCAAAAAGAGCCGTAATGTTTTATGAAAATGTATGGGGAATTGACTCCCTTTCGATCAAGGCTGCGGAATCTGGGGAACTCATTCGCTTCAAATATCGTGTCCTGGATCCGGCGAAGGCCAGTCAGCTCAACGACAAGAAGGCCGTGCCCACCCTCATCGATCCTCGCGCCAGGGTAAGCCTCGTGGTGCCTTCGCTCGAGAAGGTTGGCCAGTTGCGACAGAGCGGCACTCCGGAAGAAGGAAAAGTCTATTGGATGGCCTTTTCAAATCCACGTCGTTCGGTGAAGGCGGGAGATCGGGTCAATGTAGTGATTGGCAACTTCCATGCCGACGGTCTCGTTGTCGAATAGCACTTCAGCGTGGAAGCAGAAATTCGAAACCCCAATGGAGACAAAATGATCCCGGAGCAGAGTTCGAAGCCAATAGCCACGAGAGGTGGCGATGCAGGCTTGGAACTCCGCTCCCCGGTAGGCGCGCGCAAAACCTTTGCCCCTGAACTCGGGGACTTGCTCGAACTCGCATTGGACGGTATGGATTTGGATCTCGACAGAGTTGCAGATGGGAATTCGACTCGAAGCGTTCAAAATGCAACTGAATCGACATCACAGCAGACGGAATTGACGCATCCTTCGCAGATGACTGTCGCGGGTTTTGTGGAATATAAATTCGCTCCAGAGCACATCAATCTCAAACGATACCCCAGCAGGCTTTTTTACCAGGCAATTCTGAAACATGTCATTAGTCCAGAACAGGTCGAACGCATCTTCCACATGAACACGTCCGATCCCCGCAGGAGATTGACGGCAATAAAGGAATGGCCCTACCTGGGCGATTTTCGATTGTGCGATGTTCACCATGAAGATGTTTCTCGAATCACTTCGGCCGCAACCACACACGGGTACTCAGTCGTGACCGTAAGACATATCCGGAATGTGATCGGAACCATCTTTTCCCATGCCATCCACGAAGGGCATTTTTTTGGTGATAACCCCATCAGTCTCGTCAAGCCGATTCCTAAGCCTCGAGAACAAGAGAAGGCATTAACTCCCGCCGAGGCAAGGAGTGCACTAGGCATGATGAGATATCCAGAGAGGGAGCTGACCCTCATAGGCGCTTTTACCGACATGAGTCCGGCGGAGATCATCGGCCTCCAGTGGGGAGATCTCAATATGATGGAAGAGGAGTGTGTCAGGGACGGAGAGCGGACTCCCCCAATGACGATTACCGTCAGGAGACGCTGGTACCGTGGGGAATTGGACAACGTGAAGAAAAACTCGAGCCGAGATTTGGCAATTGACCAGCGCCTATTGCAGGTTCTCATGGGACTTAGGATGAGATCGCGCTTTACTCGACAAAGTGACTTCGTCCTTGTATCGCAATTCGGCACCCCAATCAGTCACGACAATATCATGACCCAGCGTCTGCGGCCGATAGCCCGCTCTCTGAACGTTCCATCGGTCTCCTCGCGAGTGTTTCAACGCGCTCTGGGGATCTTGACATCAGAATTGGACAGGACCTCGCCGTTTAGAAGTCGATTCGCGGACTAGGCCGTCGCGGCTGCGCGATGCAAGGCATAGCGCCCGGCGAACTGGGCCGCAGCCAATGGATGGGTACAGGATCGTAGCGGAAATAGAATTTTAGACAAGCTGACTCCGGCATGTTGTCCACTGCCCTGCTTGAATCGGCCCAATCATTCACCTTTCGAAGAAACCTTTGACCACTAAATGCTGGAACTCGATGAAATCAAAAAAGCAACTCGTTGGCGTTCTCGATCGTCAAAGGGGAAAATGACGGCGTTTTGTTTCAAAACCGCGCAATCTTGGCGAACATTTGTCTGGGGGTAAGAATGCCTTATAGAATGGGCTCTGCCAAGTCTTCCTTGCAAACGGGAATGGAGCTTCTTGTGCGGAAGTTTGACGGCAGGTGTTTGTTCCCGCACATTCTCGGCGTCGATTGCACCGTCCAGGTCGGAAGCCATGGTGTTCGCGACGAACAGATTCGGAGGCGAGGGATAGAGTTTGCAAACGTTTTCGAAAAAGCCTTTCGAATCCGCAATGTCCCTAACGCGGGGAGCGAGATCCTTCGTTTTGTTCTGGGCAATTGCCCTTACAGCGATCGCAGCGTTGCTGGCAAGTGTCGCGCTTCTTCAGTATCGATGGACTGGGGAAGCGAGCAGTGCGGAGGAGATGCGAATTAGGGCCGAACTTGAGTCGCTCCTAATGAAATGGCATAGCGACCTTTATGGTGAACTCTCCGCGATTTGCATTGCAATGCAGGTCGGTCCGGATTCGGGCGCGCGCGACACGTGGAATGACTACTTGGAACGTTATGTGGCTTGGAACTATGCCCTTCCGCACGAAACCCTACCGATTGTTTACCGAAATCCAGACCTCGTTGGAGAGATCTATATCTGGGAGACAAGCCACCTGGCCGAGCCGCGTCTGTTCCATCTGAATCTCGACACCCGGAAGATTGAGCGGTCTCGAGTTCCGTTGGAGTTGCCGACTCTCTTGGCTCGTCTGCGGGAGAACTCAGCCGGAATATCGAAAGCTCTCCTTGCATGGCAACTGCAGAATTCTCGGGCAGATCGGAGTTCTGCTGCTGAGACAGCCATTAGCACGACGCAATCCGGAAGCAATTCGATGGCCGGTTGGCAATTCGACCAGAACGTGCCCGCAATTGTGCATCCGATCTTTCACCGCAATTCAGACCAATCAATCAACAGTGATAGTCCGGTCGATTGGATTGTAATAACTGTGGATTTGACCGTTCTCCAACGGCGCATCTTCCCGAAACTTGCATCACGGTACTTTGGCGACTTGGACGGCTTGTCTTATCGAGTTGGCGTGGTCGCAACGGGAAGAGTGCCGCAGACCATCTATTCCTCGGATCCTGGATTCGAAAAGCAGGGAATAGCTGCGATGGATTCCTCCATGGAAATCTTTGGTCCGCGCCTCGAGACTGAAGTGATTCCCCCGCGCGTTCGATCAGTGAAGAGCTCAGGGTGGCACAGTTTTGTCGGGCCAGCCTGGTTCCCTGTCATCGACTATGGTTCTGATTCGGGCGTCTGGCTCCTCGAAATTCAGCATCGCACAGGTCCGCTTCAAGCAGTCATCAGCCGAGTGCGGCAGCGCAATTTGACAGTGAGTGCATTTGTGCTCCTGCTGCTCGCCCTGAACATCGGTTTCATGACAGTCGCAGGGTTTCGAGCTCAGCATTTTGCAAGACTCCAGATGGACTTCGTAGCATCTGTATCGCACGAACTTCGCACGCCTTTAACCGCCATATTTTCCGCGGGTGAAAACCTCAAGGATGGAGTCGTTACCGAAAATTCGAGCCTCAGGCACTATGGAGAACTGATTGTAAGCCAAGCTCGTCAATTGATGAAAAACGTAGACCGCGTCCTGCTTTTTGCTTCGCTACGAAGTGGCAAGGAACGGTACAGCATGCGAGCAATCGACGTCTCGAAGATCCTGCAACAGGTGCGTAATGATACTTCAGCATTGTTGCTAGAGGAGTCTTGTACATTGGAACAGCATGTTGACCCGGCTGTCCGTTACGTGCTCGCCGATCCCCTGGCGGTGTCAAGTTGCCTTGAAAACCTTGTCACAAATGCCATCAAGTACAGTGCAGATGATCGCCGCATTCATCTAACCGCAGATCTTGAATGGTCAGAAAAGCGGGGTTACGAGGTTGCCATCAATGTAGAAGATCATGGTATTGGTATCGGAAGCTCAGAATTGAAGCAAATATTCGAGCCGTTCTACCGCAGCCCCAGGGCAGTGGCGTCCCAGATCCATGGAACGGGACTGGGGTTGTCATTGGCAAAACACCTTGCGGAAGCGATGAACGGCAGCCTGACGGTTGTGAGCAAAGTTGGAGTTGGAAGTGTTTTTACACTGCGCCTGCCAACTCCCGGTGCGGAAGCGCATGACCTCGCGACCGCGAGTCCACAAAGGAATGAAGGTGATTTGAAATGAATGAAAGCATCCTTTTGATTGAAGATGAACAGGCGCTTCGTACGACCTTGAGTGACCGGCTTCGTGCGGAGAGATACATCGTCGACACTGCTGCTGACGGAAACGAGGGATTTGACAAGGCTTCAAATCAGCCCTTTGACCTCGTGATTCTTGACGTCATGCTTCCGGGCCGGAGCGGTCTTGATGTTTGCCGCGAAATTCGCGCTGCTGGAATGGCCACTCCAATCATGATTCTCACAGTTCGTAATGAGACCGTCGACAAAGTAGTCGGATTAAAGCTCGGAGCCGATGACTACGTGACCAAACCTTTCGAGGCGGCTGAACTCCTCGCTCGCGTGGAAGTACTTTTGAGGCGCGTTCCGGTTCACGCGGGAAAAGGCCTTCACCAATTTGGAGCGATACGCGTGGATGTGCGTCAGGCCCAGGTGACTCGTGATGGGAAGCCGGTCTATCTCACCGCACGAGAATTCCAACTTCTGCGCTATTTGATTGAACGGCCGGGAGCTACTATTCCACGGGACGAACTCTTGAGGTCAGTGTGGGGTTATAACGCTGAAATGTTTACTCGAACAGTCGATACTCACGTGTTCAGCTTGCGCCAGAAGATTGAAGAGAACCAAAAGACGCCTGAACTGATCCTGACGGTTCCCGGAGTAGGGTACAAATTTGTGGGAAGGGGCAAGGCATAACGCGATCCGGCAGGACGTCTGAGCGAATCTAAGCGAATGAAGATCTCGGGTGAGAGACTTCTCTTCGTGCATCTCGGGCCAATACAGGACTCCGTGGTTCATGTTGACCTAATCTGGCCCCCAATTGGCGGAGCATAGGCCCTGCTCCTCTGCCCTTTCCGGGAATATTCGGCAGAGGACTCATGTTGGTGGTCGAGAAGGGCTCCACTTCCCCTCATTTCGGGCGAAGTAGAGGATACTTTTTGACTCGGCAAACTGCCCGACGGATTTCCGGTGTATTTCGAATTTTCCCACACCTGCTTCGTTGAAACTTCCCAGGCGACTCATCCCCTACTTAGCTCGTGGCGATCTTGTGAATTCCTTGTTCCCGAACTGCCTGGAGGATAAGAAGAGATTCGACAGCCTCCGAATTGACTCGTGCCAAAACGTGCGGTGCCATTCACACTCTCTCCGCGAGTTCAAACCAGCGTGAGTCAATTCGGAGGCTGTCGAATCTCTTCTTATCCTCCAGGCAGTTCGGGAACAAGGAATTCACAAGATCGCCACGAGCTAAGTAGGGGA
>JANXQR010000131.1 GCA_025353435.1 Acidobacteriota bacterium
GTGAACTCTGAAAATCCCATACGGCTTTCTCCAAGCGAGTACTCAAATTTGGAGTCATCCGTTCTATCTCGTTCATTCTAAAGGGACGTGGCTCAGCCTGGTAGAGCACTCGCTTGGGGTGCGAGGGGTCGGGAGTTCGAATCTCCCCGTCCCGACCAATAAAATCAATAGATTATAGGGATTTCCCTCGGATAGAAAATTTTGGCGCGAGTACTCATTTTGCACGTGAAATTCTCCGAGTTTCCATTTCCAATTAAGCGCGTGTTCGCCGCGTAAATTTCGCGACAATCCAGTAGGGACAATTCGGTTAGGTAAGCCAGACTCAGCATCCGTACTGAATTATTCATCGCATTCAATTACCCGCAGTTCTCGAACCCAGACTCCCGTGCAACGGGCTCAGCTTTTGGCAACATCAAGGGACCTCAGTAATTCCGAGGACGATTCCGTTTGGAATGAAATATTCCTCCTGAGGAGACTAAGATACTGCCCAGCCGCGCGCTCATGGACTTTCCGGAGGAATTAGGATTCTGGACAGAAGCGGCCAACGCCATGGACTTTGCGGTTGTCTTTTCTGATTGGAGAACGATGAAGCAGATTATGCGGTTCGCTCTGGCAATTGCAGTTACCTTGTCCATCGCCCAAGGGGATTGCCAAGGTCCGAAACAGGTTTCGCTCAGTCATCGCAGCGTACCGATTCTGACCGTCGATGGGCTGCAATTCAAGGATCTCAACAGGAACGGCAAGTTAGACCCGTACGAAGATTGGCGACTCTCCGCAGAGGTGCGTGCCCAGGATCTTCTGCGACAAATGACGCTGGACGAGATGTCCGGTCTGATGGTTCAAGGTACTCTTCCTGCTCCTCCGCCGGGGAGCAGTTCCGGCGACGCTCCTGCCGGTTACGACCAGGCCAAAGTAAGCTCGTTCATCAAAAGTGCGCACGTCAATGCCTTCATCACAAGGCTGAGCGGTCCGGCTTCATTTCAAGCTGACCAGAACAACCAGGTCCAGGCAGTGGCAGAAGCCACGCGGTTGGGCATCCCCGTTACCATCAGCACCGACCCAAGAAACCACTTTACCTACGTGCGTGGGGCGTCAACACCAGCGGGGTCATTTTCAAAATGGCCTGAATTGCTGGGATTTGCCGCAATCGGTGATGACAAAGAGGTTCGCCGATTCGCAGATATCGCACGGCAGGAATATACCGCCGTGGGCATCCGAGAGGCGCTATCGCCGCAGGCAGACCTGGCCACGGACCCGCGTTGGGCCCGAATCAACGGAACATTCGGCGAGGATGCCGAATCCGCCAAGAGGCTGGTCAAGGCGTACGTGGAAGGATTTCAGGCCGGTGACGCGGGACTCAATTCGCATAGCGTTCTGGCCGTTGTAAAGCACTGGGTTGGCTATGGTGCGCAAAAGGACGGCTGGGATAGCCATAACTACTATGGACGCTATGCCGACTTCCCGGGCGGTAACTTCGACTATCACGTGATTCCGTTTACCGGAGCATTCGAGGCTAACGTTGCGGCAGTCATGCCGGCCTATTCAATCCTTCAGCATGTTTCGATCGAAGGTAAGCCGCTGGAGCAAGTGGGAGCAGGATTTAACAAGGACCTTCTAACTCACCTCCTGCGCGAGAAGTATGGTTTCAAAGGTGTGGTCATTAGTGATTGGGGAATCACGAACGACTGCCTCGATCACTGCAGAAACGGATTTCCTCCGGGTGTCAAGCCGGATTTCGCTGAGCTTGTCGCGCGTAAGTCCGGAATGCCGTGGGGGGTGGAGGAACTGTCCAGGGAGGATCGCTTTGCCAAGGCGATTAATGCAGGCGTCGATCAGGTGGGCGATTCTGAGGAACCTGAGATCATTGTGAATGCCGTGCATGCCGGCAAGATTGAGGAAGAGCGTGTGCGCGATGCCGCGTATCGAATTCTCCTCCAGAAATTTCAAATCGGCCTGTTTGACGATCCGTATTCTGATCCAGATCGCGCCAAGGCAATTGTAGGCAATGCAGACTTTGTGAAGCAGGCGAAAGACACACAACGGCGAGCTCTCGTTCTCCTGGAAAACAAGGGGCACCTCCTCCCATTGAAGGCAACAAAGCAGAAAGTGTTCCTTTTCAACATTGATCCTGCGGCAGCGGCACAATTCGGATTCGTCGTCGTGGACTCTCCGGATCAGGCCGATATTGCGATCATCCGGGCGTTGGCACCTTTTCAAAGTGAGCATCCTTCTTATATATTTGGCTCCCGGCAGGCGGAAGGCCGGCTGGATTATCGTGTTTCAGATCCCGCATACGAAGCATTTCTCAAGGCCAGTGCGAAGGTACCGACGATCTTCACCGTGCAGTTGGATCGTCCCGCAATACTCACCAACATCAAGGAAAAGGCAGCGGCGTTGATAGCCAATTTTGGAATTGACGATGATGCCATACTGGACGTCATTTGCGGACGGGCAAAGCCGGAGGGGCATTTGCCATTCGAACTGCCATCGTCGGTTGAGGCAATTCAATCCCAAAAGAGCGACGTTCCACATGATTCGCCGAACCCACTCTATCCATATGGCTATGGATTGAGCTACTAAGTGGAATTTCGACCAATTAGTCAAGTCCGACCGCGCCTGTTTCGATGCCTACGCATGTTTTCCAGACGCAATGGCGGAGTGTCGCGACAGTAAAATCGAGGAGTTTTGGGAGAGCACACAAATGAGGAGCGATGCGGCAGTGAATTGGAAGATTCGTGGAGTTGGCGGTTTGCTGGGTCTTGCGATTGGTGTGAGTGCGGTGTTCGCCCAGAGTCCCGGAGATTCATTGAAGAGCGGATTCGAAAACCCGCCCAACGGAGCGCGGCCGCGGGTCTGGTGGCACTGGATGAACGGCAACATTACAAAGGACGGCATCAAGCTGGACCTTGAGTGGATGCACCGGATAGGACTCGGCGGATTTCAGACGTTTGATGCAGCCCTGATGACCCCTCAGGTAGTTGATCATCGTCTTGTTTATATGACGCCTGAGTGGAAGGAGACCTTTCTCTACGCAACAAAACTTGCGGATCAACTTGGGCTGGAGGAAGCGATTGCGGGATCGCCTGGATGGAGTGAGACCGGCGGGCCGTGGGTGCCGCCCGCGCAGGCGATGAAGAAACTTGTGTGGAGCGAGACCCGCGTGCAGGGCGGCACGCCATTTCAAGGGACTTTGCCGAAGCCTCCGACGAGCACAGGGCCATTTCAGAATGTACCGCCGGCTGCAAGTTTCAGCGACCCAAATGCAAAGCCAGCGCCCGACTACTACACGGACAGCGTCGTGATCGCCTATCGTGCGCCCGCGGGAGACGTTCCTGTGATGTCTCTGAACCCAAAAATCACGAGCAGCGGTGGGCAAGTAGACCCAATGGTTCTCACGGATGGCGACCTGGTGAAGTTTACTTCCCTACCGATCGCAGCGGTTGGCGAGCAATCCTGGATCCAGTACGAATTCAGCCAGCCACAAACGATCCAGGCGATCACGCTAGCGATTGTCAGCACGCGGAGAGGTTTTGGTCGAGGCGCACCGGTTGCGACGCCCAGGTTGGAATCGAGCGATGACGGCTCCCAATTCCATTTTGTAGCCGAACTGAATTCTCTGCGCCACGGATTCGCACCAAGTGGCGACGTGCCCGAACGCACCATCGCGTTTTCACCAGTCACGGCGAAGTTATTCAGAGTCTCATGGACCACCGCGCCGCCACCGGCGGACGCCGCGGCAGGTGGAGACTTTGCGGGAGCTGCGACCCCGCCAAAGCCTGAGACGGATTACAAGATTTCTGAGCTAGTTCTGCATCCGGGCGCACGCGTCAACCGGTTTGAGGAAAAGGATGGCTTCGCCACGGCACCAGCGCTGTACAACTCCGCCACACCGGCTGGAACTCCGGGAAGTGCAATTGCAAAAGACAGCATCGTTGACCTGACCTCGAAGATGCGAACCGATGGCACGCTCGATTGGACTCCTCCTGCTGGGGACTGGGTTGTGCTTCGTTTCGGATACTCGCTGACCGGTGCGAAGAACTCGCCGGCGAGTGCGGAAGCAACAGGTCTGGAAGTAGACAAACTCAATCACGCCTATGTGAAGAATTACATGGACCACTATCTGGACATGTACAAGGATGCGGTCGGAGCCGACCTTATAGGTCATCGAGGCGTGCGCTATGTGATCACTGACAGCTGGGAAGCGGCAAACCAGAATTGGACCGATGACATGATGGCCCAGTTCACCAAGCGACGTGGATACGATCCTCGACCCTGGATGCCGGTGCTTGCTGGACGGGAAGTAGAAAGCGCGGAGGCCAGCGATCGCTTCCTGTGGGATTTCCGCAAAACGATTGCCGACTTGATCGCCGATGAACACTACGGTCAGGTTGAGGCTTCACTGAAAGAACGCGGCATGGGCCACTACGGTGAGTCGCATGAGGATCACCGCGCCTTCCTTGCCGATGGCATGGAGGTAAAGAAGCTGGACGAGGTTCCCATGGGCGCCATGTGGACGCAGACTCCCGGCGTGAACAAGGAGATGTACGATTTCAACGCCGACGATCGCGAATCAGCATCGGTGGCTCACATCTACGGACAAAACCTCGCTGCCGCTGAATCCATGACCGCCTCAAGAGCCGCCTGGGCTTGGTCCCCGGCAACGCTCAAGCCCACCGCCGACAAGGAATTGGCTGAAGGCATTAACCGATTCGTCATTCATTGTTCCGTTCACCAACCATTGGTGGGCAAAGCGCCCGGGCTGGGTCTCGGTCCATTTGGGCAGTGGTTCACGCGCAACGAGACCTGGTCAGAGCAAGCCGGAGCTTGGGTCACCTATCTTGCGCGCAGCTCTTTCATGCTGCAGCAGGGTAGATTCGCGGCTGACTTCATCTATTTCTATGGTGAGGACGATAACATCACGTCGATCTTTGGAGACAAGAGTCCCGATGTGCCAGCCGGTTATGGTTTCGATTACATCAATGCCGACGGCCTCATTCACGTTTTGTCAGTCAAGGACGGAAGAATTGTAACTCCGAGCGGAATGAGTTATCGGGTGTTAGGTCTCGACCCGGCCAGCAAGCATATGTCTCTGCCGGTTCTGCGCGCGATTAATAAACTGGTGGAGGGTGGCGCAACGGTTGCAGGACCCAAACCCACCAATGACCCCAGCCTCTCTGATGACCCGGCAGAGTTCAAGAATCTCTCAACCAGGCTATTCGGTGATGGATCCGGCGATCACGCCGTCGGCAAGGGAAAAGTATTCGCGGGTCTCACAGTTGCAGAAGCAATGGGAAAGCTCAACCTTTCGCCAGACTTCGATTACTCCAAGCCTGAACCTGACTCGGAGTTTTTGTTCGTTCATCGGAAGATGCCCGACGCAGACCTCTACTTTGTCGATAACCGCAGCGATCGCACCGAGAGCCTCAATGCTATGTTTCGCGTTGCTGGCAAGGTGCCGGAGTTATGGCGTGCTGAGACCGGCTTAAGCGAGCCAGCAAGTTACTCGATTGCCGAAGGCAAAACGACTGTTCCATTGAAGCTCGAACCATGGGGCACCGTTTTCGTCGCCTTCCGCAAACCGGCAAAAATTCTGTCGGCAGTCGTGCTCACTGCCTTGGAGACTGCGTTGAGCACAATCGAGGGGGCTTGGCATGTGGGTTTCCAAGATGGGCGAGGCGCGCCGGCTTCTGCGGCCTTCGATAAGCTCACCTCGTGGAGCGACAATGCCGACGCCGGTATCCGTTACTTCAGCGGCCTCGGCACTTACACCAAAACCATCGATGCTCAGGCGAGTTGGTTCGTTACCGGAGCGAAACTCTGGCTTGACCTCGGCGACGTGAAGAACCTTGCACAAGTCACGGTCAACGGTCGGCCTGTCGGCATCGTCTGGCATGGGCCCTACCGCGTTGACATCACGGCCGCTCTGCATCCAGGTGCCAATGAACTGTCCATCAAAGTCGCCAACGCCTGGGTCAATCGACTCATCGGCGATCAGCAACCCAACGCGGAGAAGATGACTTTCACCATCATTCATCCATACAAGGCGGATTCACCACTGTTACCATCCGGTTTGCTTGGTCCAGTGGTGTTATTGAGAATTGCTGATAGATAGACTGCGAGGGAATCGAGTTAGGCGCATGAAATGACACAAATGGAAAGTTACCGTGCGTGAAATTCAGGAGGACGGTCCGTCCAGGTGTGGCAAGGAGTCGATGCATGGGTAATTTCTGGACTGATGTCAAACACGCGCTGAACACGCTCATCAAAAACCCCGGCTTCAGCATCGCCACCATCGCCGCTTTGGCGTTGGGCATCGGAGCGAATACGGCCATCTTTACCGTCGTAAATGCGGTTCTTCTCAAGCCGCTCACTTATCCCGACTCCGATCGGATGGTCGAGTTTCTGGCGCCGTCGTCCATGATTGCCAATGACCTTGCCTGCATTCCCGAGTTCCACTTCTACCAAAAGCAGACCAGCGTATTCCAGGAGGTCGCCGCATACGACAACGCCGGCCCGGGCTTCAACTTCACTGGCGACCATCCTGAGCAACTCCACGGCATTCACGTTACCGAGGGATACTTTCGCGTGTATGGCGCACCTGTGATGCTGGGGAGGACATTCACACCGCAGGAGGACTCTCCGCATGGCGGCAAGGTGGTGATGCTGAGCTACGGACTTTGGCAGCGGAAGTTCGGTGGGGATTCGGCTGTTGTCGGAAAGTCGCTTTCGCTTGGCAATGAGCCATACACAATTGTCGGCGTGATTGGCAAGGAATTTGTCTCCGATCCCGCGGCAGATATCTGGCTGCCATTTCAGTTTGAACCGGTCACCAATGACATGAATCACTTCTTTCAGGTGGCTGGATTACTCAAGCGCGGCGTCACCGTTACGCAGGCTAACGCCAAATTGATGGCAGCGGCACCGCAGTATCTCGGTGACTGTCCGAACACGGACCCGCGACAGCAATTTGCTGTTGGTCCGCTTCGCGACAGCATTATCGGAAACGCGCGCAATTCGCTGCTGGTGATGCTCGGAGCTGTGGGCCTGGTGTTGCTGATTGCTTGCGCCAATGTCGCCAATTTGCTCCTGGTTCGTGCCACTGGGCGCAAGCGAGAATTCGCAATCCGTTCCGCTCTTGGAGCTGGCCGCGCGCGCATCATGCGACAGTTATTGGTTGAAAGCGTAATGCTGTCGGTGATGGGCGGGATTCTCGGCCTGGGTCTCGGATTTGTTGGGGTGCGCGCCCTGCTTGCCATCAGCCCCGCAGGACTGCCGCGCATCGGCGAGAACGGCTCTGCCTTGGGAGTTGATTGGCGGGTGCTCGGATTTACACTGGGAGTCTCGTTGCTAACAGGCATTCTCTTTGGACTCTTTCCCGCGCTGAGTGCCTCGCGCTATGACCTAAACTACGCGCTGAAAGAGGGCAGCGGGCGCTCCGGCACCGGAATCCGTCAGAGCAAGGCCCGCTCGCTGCTGGTCATCAGCGAAGTATCTCTGGCGTTGGTATTGCTGATCGGCGCGGCTTTGCTCATCCGCACATTTATCGCACTTCACGGAGTCGGCCCGGGCTTCGATTCCCACAACGTTCTCACCATGGAAATGTCGCTCAATGGGGATCGCTACCAGAAGACGGCCGGCGTGGCACGACTTTCTCGGGACGGCCGAGACCGGTTGAATGCCATCCCCGGTGTCGAGGTCGCGGCTGCTGCTTACTGGCTGCCTATAGATGTCGAAGATGCCCTGCCCTTCCAGGTCACTGGCCGGCCGGTAAAGAAAGACTGCTGTGGGAGCAAATGGATGAGCGTCTCGCCGGGTTACCTGAGCCTGTTCAAAATTCCCATCCTGCGTGGACGCGACTTTACTGAAAATGACACGGCCGCCGCGCCCGGTGTGGCGCTTATCAATGAGGCACTGGCCCGGCAACTTTGGCCCAACGAAGATGCCGTTGGTCAACACATCATGTCCGGGCAGGGTATAGGACCGGAATTTGAGGGAGAGCCTCAGCGGCAGATTATCGGCATCGTTGGTGACTCGCACAATAGCGGCCTCGGCCAGCCTGCCGATCCCATGATGATGGTTCCCATTGCGCAGGTCCCGGACGGCTATGCAGCGGCCTACTCCAATATTCAGCCGCTTTTTTGGCTGGTGAGAACACGCGGCGACCCCCACCAGGCCATTGCCGCCGTGACCGAGCAGCTGCGACTTGCCAGCGGAGGTTTTCCGGTGGCGCACATCCGAACCATGGACGAGGTGATGGGGCGCTCCACGGCGCGTGCGAGTTTCAATATGCTGCTACTCACGATCTTCGGCGCCGTTGCGCTTATCCTGGCCGCCATCGGCATTTATGGGATTATGGCCTACTCCGTTGAGCAGCGCACACAGGAGATGGGCATCCGCATGGCCCTGGGCGCCGATCGTTCCACTATCCGCAAGCTTGTTGTCTGGCACGGTATGCGGTTGGTTCTTGTGGGGTTGGTAGTTGGCATTGCTGCGGCCTTCGGACTCACCCGCTTCATGGCAAGCTTCCTATTCGGCGTCAAACCATGGAATCCGATGGTATTCATTTCAGTGCCGTTCATCCTTTCCGCAGTGGCACTGCTTGCCGTTTGGCTTCCTGCTTCGCGTGCATCCAATCTTGATCCAATCCGAGCTTTGCGCGCTGATTAGCTTGCAAGCGCTTTCACCGAAATCAAGCCTGGAAACGATAGCCCATTCCGGGATCGGTGAGAACCAACTCCGGCTTTTTGGGGTGTGGCTCCAATTTCTGACGCAGGCTGGCCACGTGCATATCCACCGTCCGCGTCATCGTGCCTGATGTGTGTCCCCACACCTGTTCAAGCAGTTCTTCGCGAGAAACAGTTATACCGCTGTGCTCGGCAAGATAGCGGAGTAATTGAAACTCGCGCGAAGTCAAAGTGACTGTCTGGCCGTTGTATGTAACCCTGTTTCGCCGAGCGTCCAGAACAACTGAGCCAAAGCGATACAAATCGCCTGAACGTTGTTGGCTACTGTCGCGAGTTGGAGGTCGGCGAAGGAGCGCCTCGACGCGTGCCATTAGCTCAAGGGTGTCGAATGGCTTGGTAACATAGTCGTCCGCACCTGCCTTGAAGCCAGCCACCTTTTCGATGGTTTGACCGAGAGCTGTCAAGAAAAGTACCGGTGTCGTAACTCCATTCTGGCGTGCTTGCGCGCAAAGATCGATTCCGCTACCCATTGGCAGCATGACGTCGAGAATAATCAGATCGAATTCGGGCTGGCTAATCTTCTCAAATCCGGTTTTCCCGTCAAATGCAAAATCCACTGCGTAACCTTCACTGCGAAGGCGATCGCCGAGTGTCATGCACAGTTCCTGTTCGTCTTCAACGATAAGGATGCGTTCATTCATGTCAGTGACATCCGCGATTGCCGTCCCTCATTGGCGGTAATTTGGATGTTATCTCCTTTTGAAATCTGAAGGTGAAGGGTGAAAGTGCTGCCGGAGGAGAGTTGGCTGAGGACGGTGAGGCTTCCTCCCATGGATTCAGCGAGTCTCTTGGCCAGTGCCAACCCGAGCCCGGTGCCGTGAATTTGCGATGCATGAACGCGCGGACTGCGATAAAAGGGATCGAATATGTGGGCGATTTCGGAAGGATCAATTCCGATGCCCCGGTCGGTAACAGAGATTCGAATTTCGCCTGGGGAGTTTTCTCTGGGGGCCGATGCGCCGGCGCGAAGCAGGATTCTTCGATCGGGCCCGCCGTATTTCACCGCATTTCCAACCAGGTTGCGGAGACATTGCGTGATCCCCGTAAGGTCGCCAAGAGCATGCGGCAGACCGGGTTCGACCTCAAGGTCAAGCGTGAATCCCGAATCGCGGACAAGCGACTCGGTGTCGGAGAGAACCATCTCAACAATTTGCTCGATGGGGAGCGGCTGCAATGAAACACGCTTGTTGCGATCTTCAGTCGATGCGAAGAGCAGAATCTGGTCTACCAGTTCTCCCATGCTCCGACTCTGGTGTTGCAGGATAGCGCCATACCTAAGCAGTGCATCCATGTTCTTCACCAACCCATCGGCAATATTATCCGCCGCTGATCGGATGACAGAGAGGGGAGTGCGGAGTTCGTGGGAGACTGAAGCAACGAATTCCATCTGCAGGTTTGCCAGTTGCATCCGGCCCATCAACTGACTCCTTTGAATTGCCCAGACGGCGGCGGTCGAAAGAAGAAAAGTAAAGCTCAATATGCCAACCATTCGTGATGACGAACGACGGGAGGATTCCGCCAAGCTGGCTTGTTCGCGCGATGCATCTTCGCCGTAGAGCCTCTTGACCTCATTCAAGTCTTGCCGTACTCGCTCAAAGGCGGAAACCCCTCCCGCGAGATCGAGGTTTACGGCTTCATTCGTGCTGCCTTCGAGGATGGATGCGAGGACTTCATCGCGCACGCTGAGGTAGGCGGTCCAATCACGATTGAGCCGGTCAGCTAACGCGAGTTCTTCAGTGCCCTTGGCTTGGCGACCATACTCTGCAATTCCGTTTCTTACGCGGCGATCCGCCTCTCTTGTTTGATCGGCATATTCCACTTGAAGATTACTGTTGGTCGTGGTGAGCGCGTACAGTGTAGTTCGGCGCGTCTCCTGGGCGTCGTACTGCAGTTCCCCAATCTCCTGCAATCCGTTCACGGAACTCTTGTACATCCTTTGAGCCTCGGTGTTTGCTTGCTGCATGTCGCGAATGACCAACGCTCCTATCACCGTGACGCCGCAGCACACCACGAAAAGTAGGAGGACCGCGTTGTGTCGCGAGGCGGCGCTCAGCCAGCGGTCTACGAGCGGCATCGGATAGTGCGACCGACGCTTGGTCTCGAATTTGATTTTCTTCGTCAAATCAATTTGCCAACTGAATCTGCATGCGAAGCTTGTAACCCTTGTCATCGGGGAGAAGTTCATCGATGCGCACGACCTTCACCGAGTCATCGACATCGCCCACCCTGAGATAGCCGATTGCGCCGGGAACGTTGAAGACGAATTTGCGGACTCCCACAGGAGACGCGAGGATCTTCGGAGATACGAGGATTTCACCCGTGAACAGGCCGTGTACAAAATGGTTTTTGAATTGGTCTTCGTTCATGGCGCAGACGTCGCGAAGCACAGTCTTTCGTTCCAACTCTCCGGGTTCCCGCATCACCAATGTTATGCGTCGCCCATTCGGCCAGTGGCTGCGGTTTCCGAGAAATATTCGGCGCAGCTCATCGAACGAAAGTTCGTTTACGGGATTGGAACGATTCACAACGATCACAAGGGGTTCGGTGGGGTTTGTCTGGTCCGCGAACGAAGAGGCAGCCGCGTTTCCTGAGGTCGCGGAACTCCCCTGAAGCAACGGGATCAGCACCGTTGCCAACAAGAGTCTCGTAATTGTTCGAGTTCTTCCAGACATTGGATTAGAAGGTAAAGCCCAGTTGAAGGGCCAGCGCATTCATGGCCGGTTGGTTACGCAACCGTGTGTAGTCGTATTGAAGTTTCAAGGCTACCGATTCGCTGGCGTCATACCGTATTCCAAGCGAAGGCCCATGCCGCAATCCAACATCCGGGAAAATCGGTTCCGAGTTTGCCACATTCATGTACTGGTATCGCATGTAAGGTCGATAGGAGCCGAACTGCCGCGAAAGCTGGGTATAGAATGCCGGCGTATTGTAGACCGCTTGAGTTCCCGAAACGGTATGTCTGTCCAGCACAGCTTCGCTCAGCCATTCATATCTTGGCCTGACGAGCACCGCGTGCGCAGCGTAAATTGACTCGCCGATCTTGGGAAGGTTCGACGGCGCGAGAATATCTCGATAGAACGAGAATCCCGCCTGGAGGCCCCGCACCCCTTCCGGGCGCGCAAACAACTCCACGTTGTAGGCTTTGTGATTCTGGTCGTCGGAATCATTCTGAACCGGCTCCTCAGTAAGAGGGGTTCGCGAAGCACGACCGTTCCCCACCTCAGCGACATAGTGCAGCCCCAGAGAACCTGAAGGAATCTGGCCATACGCCGTCACTCCCACGGTATGAATCGGCAGGATCCCGCCATGATCTTCAAAGTCGAAGAGGAATGGACGGCCCGTCGCCGTTTGCAGCCATGAACTATGGTGGTACTCGGTGTTGTAGTACCCAATTGCTGTGTGGCCCCGGCCCGCTGAAATGTTCAAGTAGTCATTGTGCGAATACAGCAGCAGATATCTTTCAATGTCGACACCAAAGCTGTTCTTGCCGCCGACCTGAGTGCCGTAAATGTTCGTCCCTTGGCTCTCAAAGACAATTTCGCTAAGGAAGCGGAACTTGTCCGATACGTCGGAAGTAACAAACAGATCGAGCTGTCCCAGTGAGAAGGAGGTCGTGTCCCCCTTCTTTGTGTCGCCATGCAGGGATATATCGCCAAATCCGCGAATCCGCAGCAGTGTCCTGCTTACATCCATTCGTTCCATGGCATTGTCAGACTGCACCTGCTCGGACTCTGCCGAGGGAGCCATCCCCGCCTGCGCCGGATTTGCCGTAGGCGTGCTTGCCATTGCGGTGGACACGGTTGGGGGAGCCGAACCCGACGAAGGAACTGCTGCGGAAGGTGCAGGAGTAGTTCCGGTTTCTGACGGCGCTCTTTCAGACTCCAACTGCTTTACCCGGGCTTCAAGCTGCCCAACCCGGTTGATTAAGGCTTGCAGGTCTTTCTCATCGACGACGACTTGTTTTGCCGGCTCTTGCGCACATAATGCCGCTCCGCAACCCAGAGCCAGAACTACAGCGATCGCAAACCTGTGGGGGAGCTTCGATGGTACCCGTTTCAAACTGCGCATGGCCTGCAGCTCCTTTATCCGCCATCTCAATATGTTCCAGCCCAAGAGGGTCTACGAGCTTGCCTTTAAGCAAACCCGCTCGGTCCGAAATGCCAGGCCCAGTTTGGCGGAATTTCCGGGAGCGGGCAGGACACCGATGCGCCTGATGTTTCCAGAATTCGTCTCCCAGCTCAGGTGAACCTCAGAAGGCCGAAAAATGGTGGACAGATACCTGTCATGTTACCGCGAATTAGGGCGCTTACCTCAATGATTCAAGGAGTATTGGAAAGATTACCCAGGAGCCGAAAAGGTGGTTTGACGCCCTCACCTGAACGCAGTGCAAGCTGTCCAGTCCCCCGGGGATTGACTCAATGCATTGCGCTGAACCCGCAATTAAACAGCGCGGGGTGTAGGGGGATCGCATGTGATGTCAATTAACTCACAGGCCGCGATCTGCTCGTCACCTGGAACTCGGAGAAGACGCTGCACTCTGCGTGCCGCTGCAACCGGCTGGCCATTGTCCGGCTTCTTCAAAAGATGAAGCGTGATTTCCCTCCGCCAGAGGCTCCAGTCCCAACCGGACGGAGATTCTGCTCCGATTTTGAGCTTCATGAAGACAACTTCACTTTCGATTCAGCGACTTCCACGCCAAACCCCATATAATCCGCATTGATGTGCTTGATGGGAACAGGACTTCGAATCGCGGGATTACTGTTGGCATTCTCATGCAACGCGCTGGCGGTGGCCCAGACTTCGCCTCAGCAAAAGGCCATTACGCTTGACGACGCCATTCGGCTTGCAGAAGCGAATGAGCCCTCGTTTGCGGGTGCGATGGCTGAAAGCCGGGTCGCGGCTCTGCAGCGCTGGGATGCGAAGGCCGCGCTGCTCCCTTCTGTAACGGCTCACAACCAATACCTCTACACCGAATCCAACCACGCCAAATCCTCCTCAAGCCAGGGTGGATCGAACCAGTCGCTCCCGCTGTTCATCGCCAACAATTCTGTGCACGAGTACATCAACCAGGGTTCAGTCAACGAAACCATCGGGCTCGCAGGAGTTGCCGCGGTGCGACTCGCCGATGCCAATGCTGCCCGTGCGAAGGCTGAGCTCGAGATCGCTCGACGCGGCTTGGTTTCCACTGTGGTCCAGCTTTATTACGATGTTCGGGCCGGGGGAGAAAAGCTGGCCGTGGCGCAGCGTGCGCTCGATGAGGCCAACCGTTTTGTCGACATCACTGAAAAGCGTGAATCGGGCCGCGAAGCCGCTCATGCCGATGTGATTAAAGCGCGCCTGGGCCAGCAACAACGCCAGCGCGAATTTGGCGATGCGACACTTGCCAACGAAAAGGCCAATCTTGAGTTAGGGGTGCTTCTCTTTCCCGTTCCGTCCACCAGAATCGAACTTGCCGACGAGCCCGCGCAACCCCAGTTGCCTGACAGGCAGAGTGCCGAGGCCGCTGCCAAGGCGAACAATCCCGAGCTGCGCAGCGCTCTCGCGTCGCTCAAGGTGAGCCAGGCTGAGGCGCTTACGTCCTGGGCCGGCCTTCTGCCGGACCTCGCTCTCAACTACACCTACGGCATTGACGCCGCGCAGTTCTCTGATCGCGGCCCCGATGGCACGCGCAACCTGGGCTATTCTGCAAGCGCCACAGTCGACTTTCCTGTCTGGGATTGGCTTACTTCAGAGCGCAAAGTGAAGGAAGCGCGGATCCGCACACAGGCCAGCAAAGTCGCTCTCACCTCGGCGCAGCGCCGGCTTCTGGCCGATCTCACCGAGTTCTACAACGAGGCTGACGTCGCCGGCAAGCAACTCGCATCCCTCGATCAGACCGTGGCCGATGCGCGCGAAAGCATGCGTCTCACAAACCTGCGCTACATCAACGGAGAGAGCACCGTGCTGGAAGTGGTTGACGCACAAAACACCCTGGTATCGGCTGAGAACGCGCAGGCCGATGGCATGGTCCGATATCACGTGGCGCTTGCCCAACTTGAAACGCTCACAGGAAGGCTCTAACGCATGATTGAACGTTCCCGTAGAAGACCGCCTGTCGCGCTGATTTGCTGCCTCCTGCTTTTCGGCGTTCTCCCAAGCGGCTGCAAAAAGAAAGCTGAGGAAGCGCCGGAACCGTCTGTCGCGGTCCAGGCGGAGCATCCCGCTGTGGGCCCCATCGCTGAAGAAATTGCGGCGGACGCCGTGCTCGCACCACTGGCCGAGGCCGCTATTGTGCCGCGCTTAAGCGCTCCCATCAAAGCGGAACTCGTTCAGCGCGGCGCCCACGTGCACAAAGGCCAATTGCTTGTCACCCTCGAAGATCGCGACTTGCGCGGCGCGGCTCTCGACCTGCAGGGCAACCTCACGCAGGCCCAGGCTGCGTTTGCAACCGCCACACTCGCGACGATTCCCGAGGATGTGCAGAAGGCGCAACTCGATGTCGATCAAAGCAACGCCAACCTCGACGTTGCCAGCCGAACTGCCGAGGAACGCAAGCGCCTGCTGCAACAGGGCGCCATCGCCGGCCGTGATGTGGATACTGCAATCGCCGCTGCCGTACAAGCGCAGGCTGCCTACGACACCGCGACGAAGCACCTGGCCAACGTCCAGAAGACAACCCAAAAGGCCAACATGGATGCTGCCCAGGGCCAACTCACCTCTGCGCAGGGCAAGTTCGAAAGCGCGGACGCGCAGGTTAGTTTTGCCAGCTTGATTAGTCCCATTGACGGCGTGGTCACGGACCGGCCCTTCTTCCCCGGGGAAACAGCCGCTGCTGGCACTCCAGTCATCACGGTGATGGACACGACCTCACTGCTGGCCAAGCTGCATATTTCGCAGGCTGCTGCTCAGCAATTGAAAGTCGGCGGCTCAGCCGAACTTACAGTCCCGGGTGTCGAAGACCCGCAACCAGCAACCATTGCGCTCATCAGTCCCGCGCTCGATACCGGGTCAACAACAGTGGAGATCTGGCTCAAGCTTCCCAATCCCGGCGGTCGATACAAAGTTGGTACGCCTGTGCACGCCATCATTCACGGGCACACGATTCAGGATGCCCTTCAACTTCCGGCTGCGGCCATTCTCCCTGCCGATGATGGCTCTACAAACGTGCTTGTGATTGGTAGCGATGGCGCGGCGCATAAGCACGCTGTCAAAGTTGGGCTGCGCACTGCGGAAAAGGTTCAAATCCTCAGCGGCGTAACTTCGGAGGACATGGTTGTGACTGAGGGCGGCTACGGCCTCGATGAAGGAACCAAAGTGACGGTCGGCGGCAAAGAAGATAAGTCTGACGACAAAGGCGGCGCCACAGATGACAAAGGGAGCGGCAAGTAATGGCCTCGATTCCTCCCGCCTCGATGCCCAACGGCATTGATAACGAGAGCTTTTGGCTCCCGCGCTGGGTGCGCACCATTTTTTTCGTCGCACTTACTCTCACTGCGGTCGGCATCTTTGCCTTTTTCCGCACGCCGATCGCAGTTTTTCCGGAGACGAACTTCCCGCGCGTCGTCATCGGTGTCGACAACGGCGTTATGCCGGTCGAGCAGATGCAGGTCACAATCACCAAGCCCATCGAAGACGCGGTGAACTCCGTGCCCGGCCTCAAGACAGTGCGTTCCACCACCAGCCGCGGAACGGCTGACGTGAGCCTGTTCTTCGACTGGTCCGTCGACATGTTCCGCACGCTCGAACTGGTGAGCGCAGCCGTAAGCCGCGTGCAGCAGGAACTCCCTTCGACGGCGAAGATCACCATCAACCGGCTCACCTTCGCCACGTTTCCAATTCTCGGCTACAGTCTCACCACTAACAGCGCCGCGATCTCGCAGAGTGACCTGTGGGAGTTAGCTACCTACACGCTCAAACCACCCTTGAACCGTGTAGATGGCGTAGCAACGGTAACCGTCCAGGGCGGACAGGTCCCCGAATACCATGTCATCCCGAACCTGGCGCGCCTGCAGGCTTCGGGGGTCACTGTCCTCGATCTTACCAACGCCATTGGCGCCGCCAACACTATTGACTCGCCCGGCCTCTATCCGCAAAACCACCAGCTAGTTTTGGCGCTCGTTGGTTCCCAGGCGCACGACCTCGAAAGCCTGCGCCAGTTGAGTGTGAAGACCACGGCGACGGGTGCGCCAGTGCGCGTCAGCGATCTCGCCGATGTGGTGCAGGCCCCTCAACCGGTTTATACATTCGTGTCCGCAAACGGCCGTCCCGCCGTGCTGATCAACATCGCGCGCCAGCCTTCGAGCAACACCGTCGCAGTAGCCGATGGCGTGGCCGCGGAAGTCGAGCAACTTCGTTCACGTCTTCCAAAGGGGGTCGTCCTACAACCTTTCTATGACCAGTCTCAGCTGGTGCGCGACAGCATTGCCAGTGTCCGCGACGCCATCCTCATCGGCCTCGTGTTGGCGTGCGTCATCCTGTTCCTGTTTTTGCGCGATTGGCGTTCCTCGGCCATTGCCGGCCTGGTTATTCCGGTCACGATTGCGGTCACTATCGTCGTCCTGTGGATCATGGGCCAAAGCTTCAATCTCATGACCCTGGGAGGGCTGGCCGCCGCCATCGGCCTGGTTATTGACGATGCCATCGTGGTCGTCGAAAACATTGTGCTGCATCGCGATGCCGGGGAAGGCCGTGTCGATGCGGTGCGCAAGGCTCTGCATGAGATTTCGCGCCCCCTCATCGGATCCACCATCACGCCAGTGGTCGTCTTTCTTCCCCTCATCGCCGTCACTGGCGTTACCGGCAGTTTCTTCAGAGCACTGGCCATCACGATGGCGGTTTCTCTGCTGACCTCTTTGGTGCTGGCGGTTACCTGGACTCCCGGCCTGGCCATGTTGTTGCTCAAGCCGGCTCATCGCGAAGAGGAAACGAACTCCGCAGAGACCTCGGATTCGAGCGGCTCGGCGCACCACGCACAGGGCCCCTTCCTGGCACGCTTGACCGGGTGGCATCACGCGGCTCTTGAATGGTCGCTGGGCAAGCCTCTGTGGCTCGGCATCTTTTGCGTTGTGCTCGCGGTGGGTACCTATTTTGCATACCAGGGACTTGGTTCAGATCTCCTGCCCGAGATGGATGAGGGCGGTTTCATCCTCGACTACATCATGCCCGCCGGCAGTTCACTTGAATCGACAGGCAAGGGTCTTGATCGTGTCGAGAGCATTCTTCGATCCGTCCCCGAAGTGGAAAGCACCAGCCGTCGAACCGGCCTTCAACTGGGGCTGGCAGCCGTGACTGAAGCCAACACCGGCGACATAAGCGTCAAGCTCAAGGCGCATCGGAGCCGCGGCATTAACGAGGTGATTGCGGACATTCGTCGCCAAGTCAAGACGACCGAGCCGGAACTTGACATTGAGTTCCTTCAGACGCTTCAAGACATGATCGGCGATCTCTCCAACGCTCCAGAGCCGATCCAAATCAAGATCTTCAACCCCGATCCTGCCCTGCTCAGCAAACTCGGCCCGCGCGTTGCCGAAGAGATTGGCAAAGTGAGTGGCGTGGTCGACGTCCAGAATGGAATTGATAACACCATTAGCGGACCCGCGACTAACTTCGAGGTCAATCCGCAGCTTGCTTCGCGACTGGGATTTACCACGCAGGAGGTTGCAGAAGATGCGACCTCGATCATGGACGGCGTGGAAGTGCCCAATCCGCTCATTAGCAACGGTCGCCCTTACACCATTCGCGTGCGCCTTGGCGATGATACCCGGCAGTCATTCGAGACCATCCAGAACACGGTTTTCAACTCGAGTGCCGGGCACACGGCCTCGCTCGGTTCCATGACGACGATTACCCAGCTGCCCCCGCAGAATGAGGTTCGCCGCGAAAACCTGCAGCGCCTTGTTGTGGTAACAGCGCGTCTGGAAGGGACGGATCTCGGAAGCGGTGTCAAAGAGGTCCAGAGGCGCGTCCAGGCCATGCACCTGCCGGCCAACGTGCGGGTTGAGTACGGAGGAACCTACCAGGAACAGCAACAGTCATTCGGAGAACTGGCACGCGTGCTCATGATGGCGCTGGTGCTCGTCTTCGGCGTGCTGCTTACCGAGTTCCGGAACTTCGCCGCGCCGATTGCGATCCTTACGTCGTCTGTACTCTCAATCGCGGGCGTTGTGGGCGCACTCATGATCACCGGAAAAACTTTCAGTGTGTCGAGCTTCATGGGGCT